>DAHWHT010000184.1 GCA_027335515.1 Clostridia bacterium | reverse complement strand
CGCTCGTGCCACAACGCACCTGGCCACACCGAAGTGACGCTCGGCAGCCAGGGGTCCCCCACACCTTCGGCGGTCGGCCGGTCCCCCGCGGCCTTGGGCGCCGCGGCCTTGAGGACCGCGCCGCGTCCCGGGTGGGCCACGCTGAACACGTGGTAGACCACCTCGATATGGTCTTGGTAATCGACGCCGCTCAGGCAGGTCAGGTACTCCAGGCCCACATCCGGCAGCTCGCGCCAAGCGCGGGCCGCCTCCAAGAGCCGCTCCCGCTCCACACGAAAGGCGGGCAACCCGACCGTCGTGCCGTCCGCATCCAGGTACGGCAGCCGCTCGGAGATGGCGCGCCGCAGTGCCTCCAGTTCGGGCGTCCAACGCGCCGCCGCGGGCTGGGCGCCATCGGATCGGGCAGCGGCCGGGCGGGCCGCACCCGAATCCGCCGTCCGCGCCATCGGCACCGAGGTTCCATCGGCCACGGCGCCCCGATCCCCGCCACCCGTGGCAGCGTCATCCCCGCCAGCCATACCCTACCCCCTCAACGCGGCGCGCCAGCGGCCGTCGCCGCGCCGGCGGAGGCCTGCAGGCGCTGGATCTTCTCCTGAAGCAGCATGATGCCGTGCAGCAGGGCCTCGGGCCGCGGCGGGCAGCCCGGAACGTAGATATCGACCGGGACGATCTTGTCGACCCCGTCCACCACGTTGTAGCCCTGGTGGTACGGACCGCCGTTGCTCGCGCAGCCACCCAGCGCCAAGACCCAGCGCGGTTCGGACATCTGCTCGTACAACTGCTTGATGCGCGGCGCCATCTTCTCCGTCACCGTACCCGCGACGATCATCAGGTCCGACTGCCGGGGCGACCCGCGAGGGATCATCCCGAAGCGGTCAAAATCGTACTTGGGCCCGCCGGTCGCCATCATCTCGATGGCGCAGCAGGCGATGCCAAAGGTCATGTACCAGATGGAGTTGGCACGCGCCCAGTTGAGTAGGGACTGCACCGTACCCGTGAAGACGCCGGGCAAATGCTGCCACAGGGGCGGCAGGGCCTCGGAGGCACGCCCCTCGCCCTCCACCGGTCGCGTGCCCAACCAGGTCGGCGGGCCGCCGCCGTCCCCAACCGCACCACCCTGGGCCGGACCGTCCTTCACATCCACGTCAGCACCTTCTTCTTCCACGCGTACAGCCAGCCGGCGAGCAGGATGGCCACAAACACCAAGATCTCGCCGAAGGCCAAGCCGCGGCTGAGGTGCAGGTAGACGACCGCCCACGGATAGAGGAAAATGCTCTCCACATCGAAGACCAGGAATGCCAGTGCGAAGATGTAGTAACTGATATGGAAGCGCACCCGCGCGTCGCCGAAGGGAATTTCGCCGCTTTCATAGGCTTCCTGTTTGACCGGATCGGGATAGCGTCTGCGGATGATCGCGGTACCCACAACCGTAAGAAGGGGAAACAGGGCTCCCGCCACGGTGAAGATCACGATATCGAGGTATTTCTCCACCACCATTCGCCCCCCGGCTGGCGCCCGACCCACGAGCCGGCCCGGCGCCCGCAGCATTATAGTGCCGCAACGAACAAGCGTCAATTTCGCACAGGCGGCGCCGGAAAGCGGGCGCGCGCGCTAAGATCGGCCCACGGACCCGGCGTCGGGCGGCCGGGAAGCGGGCCGGCGAGCGGGGCGCGGCCACAACGACCCACAGGGAGGGGATCCACGCTGGGATGGGTGTGGCGCGCGGACCGAAGCTTGTTCTTCCTTGTAAACGGCAGGCCCGGCGGCGCGCTGGCGCACGGGGTCGCCCTGGCGGTCCTGTGGCTTTCCTCGGGCGGCGCCTGTTGGCTGACCCTGTTTGCCGTGGCGTTCCTGCTCGGTGGTCGCCGCGGTCGCAGGTTGGCGGTGACCGGAGTCGTCGCGCTGCTGCTGGCCCACGCTGCGGCGGTCTGGGGCCTTGAAGGCCTGGCGCAGCGGGCGTCGCCCGTACACACCTATGCCGGCGTGCGCCTGCTGAGCGGGGTGCACCTGCCGCGCTTCTCGCTGCCGGCCACGCGCATGGCGGAGGCTTGCGCCGCGTGGCCCCTGCTGCGCCGGGGCGGCGGTTTGCTGCGCCCGCTGGTGGACGCGTTCACAGCGGCGGTCGCGTGGTCCGCCGTATACTCCGGGGCCCACTTCCCAAGCGACGTGGCCGCAGGCGCCCTGATCGGCCTGCTCGGTGCGGCTGCCGCCATCTGGCTCCTGGGGGATCCCGCCGCGCGGCGCCAGGGCGCGTTCGTGCCGCTGCCGACGCGCGTCCGCCGGGGACGGCGCCTGCCGGGGCCGGGGCGGGCCTGACCGATCAGGGAAACAACCCCAAACGGTCCAGCACCACGAGCATACGGTAGAAATCCTCGTCGCCCACCGGATCGGTGATCACGCCGGCCCGCAGAGCCGCCTGCACCGCGGCCGCGGCCCAACTCGGAACGCTGGCCGGCAGGCCGGGGGCCGGGGCGGCATTGGCCGGTAGCCACAACCCACTGCGCAACAGCGTGGAGTCGACCTCGTCCAGATCCACCCAGCCGCCGTAATCGCCCTCGGAGTATTGCCACAGGCGCACCATGCCCAAGGTCTGCGCGGACGGCGCGTCCGGCGCCCAGTTCGGCATGGCCGTCGCCGTGCTGCTGCCCGGCTCCGGCGTCGACGCCCAAAGCAGCAGGCGTTGCACGTTCGCGTCACCCAGGGCCGCGAGCAACGGCTGGGCAAAGGCAGCCGAGGCCAGCGCGCCATACAGGATGCCGGAGCCGCCATACACGCTTGCCCGCATCGTGTCACACCAACCGCACACGTACTCCGCCGTCAGCGGAGCACCATACTCGATGTCACAGCAGAGATAGACGCCTGCCGGCACGCCGATCGCCTCGGCGCGCTGCATCGCCATATCCGCGTCCTGTTGGCCCATGGCATAGGTACCGGTCTGTCCGCTGTTGAGCGGAGAATCGTTATAAATTGGAAGGATCGCGCATTGGTTGCCGTGCAGAAACGACACTTCCGCCGTCGTCAACGGCGTCGCGATCCCGCCGCCGCTTCCGAGGTAGCGTCCCCAGGCCACCGGGGCCGCCCCGGCCCAGTCGACGACGTCCTGCCACAGCGTAAGATTGGCACGGACCGCCCCGCTGGCCGCCATCGCCGAATCCACCATGAATCCCGACATCGTGCTCCCCTCCGCCAGAAGCCTCACACCCCAGGGTTATGACGCGACGGGCCGGGATGTCCCCCCTTGAGCGCTTGGCGTGGCCCGAAAGCTGCCGTACGATGGAGGCGGTGTGCAGACCGCCGGAGTTGGCGGCAACGTCGACGCGCGGTTCCACCGAGAGGAACGGGACAGCTTGTTCAATCGTCGCTGGCTGTTGGCCTTCGTGGCGGCCCTGGTCGCCGCCTACATCGCTTTTCGCCATTTTGCGGTGGCCTACATCCTGTTTACATGGATGCACCACCTCGGCCTACCCATCCTCTTTTGGCGGCCGGTGACCGCCGCGCTGTGGACCGGATTGGCCGGCGGCGCCGCCTTTGCCGTCATCACCTACATCAACCTCTCCCTGACCCTGCCGGCAATCGCGTCTCCGGCCGCGGTGCCTGGCACGAACCCGCAGCAGGGTGTGCTGCCACTGACGCTGCAGGCACTGCGGCATACCAACGCCCGCCGCGTCGTCCTCATCGTCGCGCTGGTCGTCGGCACGCTGGCCGGATGGGTGTTTTCGTCGCAGTGGCCGACCATCTGGTTTGCACGCAACGCCGTCCCCTTCCCCACCACCGACCCCCTGTTCCACCGCAACATCGCCTTCTTCATGTTCACCCTGCCCTTTTGGCACCTGCTGGCGAGCACGGCCGGGATCGCCCTGTGGCTGTCGGCGCTGGTCGCAGGCACCATCTATTTCGCGACCGGCTGGCTCAACTTCATCGACGGCCGCCTGGCGATCCACCCGCGGACGCGCGGCCACCTGGGTTGCCTGATCGCCATCTACCTCCTGGTGAAGTTGGGGGGCTACCAGCTGGACCGCTGGAACCTGGACTACTCCACCCACGGCTTCGTGTTTGGCGCCGGCTGGGCCGACGTGCACGTGCGCCTGCCCGTGCTGTGGCTGCTGAGCGCCCTGGCGCTGGTGGCCTCGTTCGCCGCCGCGCTCTATGCACGCGGGGGCGGCGGACGTTTGCTGGCTTGGACCCTGGGCGGCATGGTGGCATGCTCGGTGCTGCTGGGGACGTTGCTGCCGCAGATCATGGAGAGCGTCGTGGTCAAACCGAGTCAGTATTCCCTTGAAAAGCCATACATTCTGAAGAACATCGCCATGACCCGCCTGGGCTTCGGTCTCAACCACATCAAGCTTTTGCCTTTTCCGGTGCATACCAACCTAAATGCGACCGACCTCAAGTCCTTCCGCTCCACCTTCCGCAACATCCGCCTCTGGGACGGGACGATCTCCGACCCCGCCTTCCAGCAGCTGCAGGGACTGCGCACCTACTACAGTTTTGAT
>DAHWHT010000162.1 GCA_027335515.1 Clostridia bacterium | reverse complement strand
GTTCAAGACGCTCAAGTATCGGCCAGACTTTCCCGAGCGCTTTGGGTCGGAGCAGGATGCCCGCGTCTTCAGCCGGGAGTTCATGGCTTGGTACAACGGTGAGCACCGCCACTCCGGCATCTGCATGTTGACACCGGCCAGTGTGCACTACGGCCAGGCGGAGGCGATCCTGCTGCAGCGCCACCGCGTGATGCTTGCGGCGTACGAGGCGCATCCGGAGCGCTTCAGCCGTCCCCCCCGGCGCCGGCACCTACCGGAGTCCGTGTGGATCAACCGACCCAAGGCACTGGCAGGGCAGGACGCGGGCCAGCCCCGGGGGCCACGCGCGGCGCCACCTACCGGGTCCGGAGATCGTGGTGAAAATGTGCCGCCCGAACCGAACACCTGATCCGTGAACACCAGAACTTGGGTCTGATGAACGACCCTGCACTAATCGCGAATGTGTCTCAAAGGGCTTGACAGGTTCCGACGTACAGGACCGCTTCGCGCTGCAGGACTCCGTAGAGAACGCCATGCCCTGCTGCCCGCCCCAGCAACGAACCGACGCTTTGCAGTCTCCTGTCCCTGTCAGACACCGGCTTTGGCTCCTTCGGCAAGTAACCCTGTCAGCGCATGGTCTCCTTCATTGGGCAGGTACTCTCGGAGTACCTCCTCCATCGCCGCCATCTTTGCCTTGATGATGCTGCCAAGCGCATCCGGATGGATCCCCATGAGGGCGACGGACTCCTTCCTGCGCACACCATTCACTATCTCGATAGGCACGTCGAGCACGCCCGCCAAGTGCGACCATCGAGCAGAGGCCGCTACGGCATCCCCGCCCCGCAACGCCCCTTCAAGGAGCAGAACACGCCGCAGAATGCGGACTAAGTCCGCCACGGTCTCTTCGTGAGTCCCTTCCCAATCCAATGCTGCGCCGAACTGAATCGCCAAGTCTCCCAAGAAATCGTCCGCTCCCTGCCGAGCAAGGGGGAGGTCCGCCCGGAGCCACCCCCAGTCCCCGAAGAGCCGCCCCGTGAAAAACGCATGCCGCCACTCGGGGGACATGACATGAGACCACTTCGCGCCTTGCAGAGAGGTCAATCGCAAATCAATCTCAGCATCCACCAGGAGGACGCTATCCCGTGCGGAGATCCGCGTTTCCTCGAACTCGTGCACTTCGGGCGACACAATCAGGACATCTAGGTCACTCTCCGCGAGGGCTTCGCCCGACACGCGCGAACCGTAGACGATGGCCGCGCGGGCGGAGTAACGCACCATCAGCGTACGAGCCGACCCCTCGATCCAGTCCATCACATACCCGCCCCCTTCGCCCGCAGTTCACTCAGCCGCATCATCTTGGCTCCATTCTACGCCAGATGCTGATACCGCCGCGTCTCCTCCCCATTGGCCGCCGCCCACTCCAACGCCCCCTCCTACCGCACCAAAGTCAACGTGTCCCGAGCACGACTCACCGCCGTGTAGACCAGGCAGCGACTCAGCAGCTTGAACGAGTCCCAGGCGAGCGCGAAGACCACGTGCGGAAACTCCCCGCCTTGCGCCTTGTGGACGGTGCTGGCGAAGGCCAGGCTTACATCGCCGGAGTCCCCCGCCCAGTAGACGGCCCGCCGCACCCCGGCGCCGTCGGGGTACTCCACGATGAACCCTGGCCGGTCGACCTCGACATTGCGCACCGTGACCTTCACCGCCACGCCCGCCGCGACGACGGTGCCCTGCTCCCCGTTGAAGACGCCCTTGTCGTAGTCGTTGCGCCCCTGAACAAAGCGGTCCCCAACCCAGAACTCCCGCCCGCCGCCCTTGGTGCGAAAAACCCCGCCCCCCGCCTGCCCCGCCAAAGGGTTCAGCACCGGCCGTAGCGCGGCGTTCGTCTCGCCGGTCCCCAGCGAGCCCTTGCGCATCGGCACCAACACCTGCACCTCGGCGGGCCGAGCGCCTTCCGCCAGCAGCCGGCGCACCTCCGCCACAACCTCGGCCGCCATCTTCGCGCGCGTCCTACGATTGGTCTCCTCCTGCCGCACCTTGGGCAAGTCGCGGGACGCCCGCGGAAAGATGGTCGCGCGGAACGCCGGGTCTCCGGCCGGGGCCTCCGGGGCACGTCCCGCATTCACCTCCCGCGCCGCCCGCGCCACGGATCCCCCCGCGTCGGTGCGATAGATGCGCTCCAGACGCGCCACCGGCAACGGCGCCACCCGGCAGAGGTGGTGGAACGGCGCCCCTGGCCCCACCGGCGGCAACTGGTCGGCGTCCCCGACAAACAGCACCGACATCTTCCCCGGGACGGCCGCCAGCAACGCGGCCATCAGCGGCATGTCGATCATGGAAGCCTCGTCAACGACGAGCAACCGGCCATCAAGCGGCGCCTCGGCGTTGTGACGGAACCCCTCGATAGGGCTGTACTCCAACAGACGGTGGATCGTCTTCGCCGGTAGCCCCGTCACCTCGTGCATCCGCCGCGCCGCTCGACCCGTCGGGGCGGCAAGCAGAATATCCTTGTCCGCAACGCCGATCATCCGCGCCCCAGCGATGACGGCGCGTGTGGTCAACGCCTTACCGGTTCCCGAGCCGCCTGTCAGCACCGACGCCCTCCGACAGAGGGCCTGCACCACCGCCCCCGCCTGCACGTCATCCAGGGGCCCCCGCACCTCGGGTCGGGCGGCCAGCGCCCGCGCCTCTGCCGGCGAGCACAGTCCCTGGGCGTCTTCGGCCGCTGCATCGGCGATCCACTCCCGCACGGTCTCCTCGGCCCTGCGCAGGTGTGGCAGGTACACCCGCCGGCCGCCTTCGGCAGAGTCCAGTGTCCCATCCGCAACGGCCCCCTGCAGCGCACGCGCCAGCCCCGCGGGCATCGCCGCCTCGGTCCCCTGTCCATAACCCGTCTCGGCCGCGATGTGCCGCAGCGTCCGATCGGCGCGCTGGACCACCTCCCCGCCCGGCAGGTAGACGTGGCCGTCCTCAGTCGCGGCCTCGCGCATCGCGTGGACCGTCGCCGCCCGCAGCCGATTCCGCGCGAGGGGCGCCACACCCAGGGCGGCGGCAACGCCATCCGCCAGGATGAAGCCGAACCCGTCCAGGTCGGTGAGGCACCAAGGATCGGCGCTGACCCGCTCGATAGCGTCCGCCCCAAAAGCATCCCAGACCGCCTGCGCCCGCGCCTGCCCCAGTCCGTGCCCCAGGCACCACGCCGTCACCCGCGCGCGATTCAGGTCATCCCTGGCCCGGTCAGCCGCCGCGCGCAGGGCATCATGAAAGCGCGGCGGCACGGCTGCAAGGGCTCGCCCCAGCGCCGCTTGGTCCGTGCCCGCCAGGTCCTCGATGCCTCCTTCCCCAACGGCGCCCGCAGCTTGGCGCGCCGTCCCGCGCCCAAGGCCCGGCTGCCGTTCCAGCCAGCGCGCTAACCCCTCCTCGCCAGCGCCCCCGGGCACGTCGGGCAAGAGTCCATGAGCCGCAAATTGCCGGCCATATCGCGGATCGTCCCCCCACTCCCCGTGCAGGCGCACAACGTCGCCCGGCTCCCCCCAGGCGGAAAACTCGCCCTTCGCGGTGCATGCGGCACCTCCGTCCACGTCGATGACGGCCCACACGGCGAAAGGCCGGGCGGGGTCCGAGCATGCGAAGACCTCGCGGACCAACTCAGCGCGGAACACACCGGTGAAAGCCTCGCCGCCATCCCCAGACCCTGAACGCGGCGGAGCAGGCGGTGCCACCGAACTCGATTGCACGCGACATCCCTCTATGGCGGGCAGGGAGGCGAGGGGGACTTCGTAAGGGGGGGGGGCGACATGAAGAGCGAAAGCCGCCGCGCCGAAACGGTCCTCCAACGGAACCGCGACAGGCACCCGGGCGTCTGATCTGAGGTGTAACGACCCTCGCAGGGAAGGACGGGTACATGCTGCCAGGCGCAAACACATTCAAACATCGATGGGTCGCCCTGCTGGGCGTGCTCGCCGCCACCGCCCTCTTGGGGGGATGCGGTCCGCGGAGTTTGCCCTCGTCGTCAACCGCCGCCGCCTTGCCGCTTGGTTGCGGCCCCCGCCCCGTACAAGAACCGGCTTCCACCGCCATCCCAGCCAGCACAGCCACTCCGGAGCGGCCACTGCCCATCTACGGCGCGGCGGTGGGAGATCGCAGCCTCACGGCAGTGGGCGGAACCGTCGTCACCTTCGCGGGTAGCGGTGTGGCCTCACCGAATCCCCTTTACGTCAGCACCGACGCCGGTCTCCACTGGACGCATCTACCCAAGCCCCTTCCACCGGTGAACGGCTCACTCGATCCGCTGGTCCTCTCGCCCAACGGCCATACTCTCGCCGGTTCGGACGGGCAAGACATCTATGTCCTCGGGCTGGCGGCCCCGGCCGGAGACACTGCGTCCACATGGCGGACCCAACCTGTACAGAACCTCACCTTGCTTGCCTTCGACCCGGCCAATTCCCGTGTACTGGCCGGCCTGGGATTCCAGACAGGGTCGAGCCGGGTCTTGCTGTATGGGAGCACCAACGGCGGCCAAACCCTCACGGCTCACCCCCTGCCGGCAACCATCGGGCACGGGGAGGCTCTCGCGGTCATGGACGGCACCGCCCTGGTGGCCGTGGGTCAGGGCACTGGGACGGTGCGCCTGTTCGGCGTCCCGCTGATCCCCGGCGCGATGGCCACCCCTCCGCAGCCCCCCGCTGACGCCACCTCTCCGGTGTTTGCCTTGGCCGCCGGGCCGTCAGGCACGCTCTACCTATCCACTGCGGGTGGTCTCTTCACGCTGCCTCACGGCGGGCGGTCCTGGACGTCGATCCCGCCGCCTCCGGGTGTCGCCAAGGCCGCCATGGTCTACGTCGCAGCCACGGCGGAGCAGCTCTACATCTCCGCGAACAACGCCTCGGACGAGGGTGTCCTCTGGCGAGGCCCCAAGACCGGCGGGGACTGGCAGACCGTCAAGATGCCCTCCGGCTTCATCGGCCAGCCTGTGGTCGATGGCACGCAGGTATGGGTGCCCTCTGACGCCGGTCCGGTCCTCGTGGGATCGGGCGGCGGCATCGTTCGCGCAGGCGGCATCGCCGCTCCCGCGACAGTGGTCGCCAGCGCGGCTTGGCGCCCCACGCTCGTTGCCGCCGGTTGGAGCGGCGGGCTCTTTTTCAGCGCCGACGGCGGACGCACCTGGTCGGAACGGACGCCACCGGGCAGCCCGATCACTGGCTTGGCGCAGGTCACCTGGACGCCCGACGGTGGTTGCATCGCGGTGATTCGGGCCGAGGCCGGCCTCTCCCGCCCTCAGGCCTATCTCTCCGGCGACGCCGGCCGGACCTGGTGGCCCCTCCCCGCGCCCGGCGGGGGTTGGGTCACGGCCCTCACCGAATCTCCCCCCGGCAGTGGCATCTGGTGGATCGCGGAGACCGGCACGACGCCGGGCCTATACCGCTCCGCGCCCGGCCGTGCCGCATGGACCAAGGTCGACGCGCCCTCGGGCGCGCCGGCCCCCCTGCATCTCGCGCCCGCGTCTGGCGGTGTGTGGTGGAGCGGGTTATCCTTCGGCGCCTGGCGCATCCACATCGCCCCAACCGCGCGCGGCCTCGCCGGATGGTGGGCCCGCCTGACCCGCAGGCGGACACCCCCACCCAGCATCACCGCCTCCTTCGGCGCGGGGGCAGACCCGGTCGAGACGGTCAACTCCCACCCGCTCGCCTCTGACCCCTACGACCCCGCCGTCCTATACAACGGCCTGCGGCGAACGGCGAACGGAGGTGGCACGTGGCAGGCGGTCCAGCCCGGCAGCTCGGGGGTAGTGCCTGGAATCGCGACCGTGCAGGCGTTCGCCTTTGGCCCCCGCCACCCCGGGGCGCTGCTGGCCACGCCGGAGGCGCTCTGGCGGGACGATGGGACCGCGTGGGTGCCCGTTTGGCGCACGGCGCCCAACAATTTTATCATGGCCGTCGCCCCCGCAGGCCCCGGCCTGTTCTATGTGGCCGTGCAGGGGCTTGGGGTCATTGTGGTCGCCGACCAACACGCGACCTGGAAAACGCCGCCCAGTCCGCCTGGGAAGGGTCGCTGGGCCACGCCGGCGCAGGGCTCGGGGCTGCCCCCCCTCGAGGTCGCGGCGCCCTCGGCACCCGGGACCGTCTACCGCCTGAGACCCGGCGCGACCATCGCGGTCTCCCAGGACGGCGGGAGGACCTTCTTGACCGCCCATCAGGTCGCGCTGCCGGGCGGACGCTCCTGCTGCACCCCAGGAGGTTGAAGCAGCTACCCGAAACGCCGCGCACACCGCGCCGATAAGGTAGGTATGAGCAGGTTTGACGGGTGGCCAGAGGTTCTTCGACCGGCAGAGGCCGCACGGGCACTGAGGATGCACGTGGGGACCTTGCGTCGGTGGGACAAGGAAGACAGGCTTCGTCCCGTCGCCCGATCTGGAGGCGGGCACCGGCGGTACGCAAGGGCGGATATCTTGGCGT
>DAHWHT010000159.1 GCA_027335515.1 Clostridia bacterium | reverse complement strand
GAACCAATTCCAGGCCGACGCGCGCAAGGTGCTGCTCTGGGCGGATCTGGCGGGTGCGGCCGTGGCGGCCGGCGTCGGCCACCTGTTGGCGCGCAAGGCGCTTTCCCCGGTGCGCGCCATGGTCGCCGCCGCACGCCGCATCGACGCGGACAACCTGGGCGCCCGCCTTCCCGAACAGGGACCGCATGATGAGATCCGCGAGATCGCCGAGGTGTTCAACGCCGCGCTGGTGCGCATCCATGCGGCCGTGGACGCGCAACGCCGCTTCGTTGCGGTCTCGTCGCATGAGCTGCGTACACCGCTGGCCATCATCCAGGGCTATGCCGCGCTGCTCGGGCGCGACGCTGCGGTGGGCGGGGGCCAGACGGAGCATGCGGCCGGCGTGATCCGCGACGAGGCGGCGCGGATGCGGCGGATGGTGGACCGGCTGCTGATCCTGGCGCGCGGCGAGGTGGGGGAGCGGGGCCACTGGGAGCGGGTGGACCTCGCGGTGCTGGCCGGTGACGTGCACGAGGCGATGCAGATCATGGCGGGCCCGGACCGGCTGGCCCTGGAGTCGACGGGTCCGGTGTGGGTGGCCGGCGACCGCGAGCGATTGCAGCAGGTGGTCGTCGCGCTCGTCGACAACGCGCTCAAATACACCCCGGCGGGTCGGCCCGTCTGGATCCGGGTCCTTGGCGGGGCGCAACCCTCCCTGGAGGTCGAAGACGCAGGGCCCGGGATCCCGCCGGAGGACCTGCCGCGGCTGTTCGAGCCGTTCTTCCGCGGCGATCCGGCCCACTCGCGGCGCACGGACGGCTTCGGGCTCGGCCTATCCATTGCTCAACTGATCGCACGCGAACATGGCGGGTCGATCGAGGTACAAAGCCGTCTGGGCGAAGGAAGCCGCTTTCGCCTGCGCCTGCCGCCCGCGGCGCCCGCCTGAGGCGCAAACGCGGCGCGTGGCGGACCGTGGGGCGCCATGGTTTGCGGCTGCGGCCAGGGCGCCCGTTGCCAGGATCGACGCCGGCAGTTGGTCCAGTGGCGGCCGACGCCCGGCGGGTCGCCGGCCGCGCACGGGTGGCGCGACCTCCGTTTGGGCCGCCCGGCGCAGGTCCCGGGCGGCCTGCGGACGCCGCCGCGCATAGGCCGATTCCGCCTGCTCCAGGGCCGCCTCCCACGCACGGCGCGGCGCATCGGCGCGGATCCATACCCAACCGGCGGCCGCCGCGGGTGGCGCGCTCCGTGCTTCGACCAGCATCAGGGACGGCGCCAGTGGTGCCGCGGCCAGCCGGCAAAGGAGCGTTGCAAACGCGGGGTCTTCGGCGGCGGCCAGGACGATGGCCCGCGGACGCAGCCGCCGTGCCTGGCGCCGCAGTCGTGCGAGGACGCAGCCCACCATGGTGCAGCCGAAGCGTGTCGCCAGGGTCCGTACGTCTTTCGCCGGCAGGCCGCACACCAAAACCGCCGGCGGTTGCTGGGCAATCCCCATTTGCGATCCACCTTCCCGCCCCCTGCGGTCCCTGGCTGAACCGTACTCTGCAACAGGGGTACGACATCAGGTTAGAAAGGACGGTCCGCGGCCGCAAAACGGGGTCAGGGAAGGGTCAGGGCGCGGGCAAGGAAGTGAACACCCGCGGCCGGGCCGGTTCACCTGCATGCCCTTTGGGCGGCAGGACTTGCCCTGGGTCGGCGCAAAGGGGTGGGCATCATGGCGAGCGACCGCGTTCGGTCGGGCGGGGGAGGCGTGGGGGATGGCGGTGGAGTCGCGGCCCAATGTGCTGCTGGTGTTCAGCGATCAGGAGGGTGCGCACGCGCACCTGACCCCGCCCGGGGCGCCCGCGGCCCTGCACACGCCGCAGCAGGACGCCCTGGCCGCCGCGGGCGCCGTGTTCCGCCAAGCATACTGTGTCGCGCCGCAGTGCACGCCGGCCCGCGCCGCCCTCCTTTGCGGCCGCTATCCGCACACCCTGGGCGTGGAGACGAATATCGGGGCGGCCCACGCGCAACCGCTGGCACGCGGCACCCCCACGCTCGGCAGCCGCCTGCAGGCGGCCGGTTACCGCACGGGATACTTCGGCAAGTGGCATCTGACGGACTCGAAAAGCGGCCCGGCCGACTTCGGCTTCGCGGACGTACACAGCCCCGGCGGGCAGGGCGGCTCGGATGAGGGCGTCGCGGCGGCGGCGGCGGCGTGGATCGGCGCGCGGGCAGGCGCGGAGCCGTGGGCGGCCGTGGTGTCGTTTGTCCGTCCGCACGACATCTACCACACCTGCCGCCGACCGGGTCCGGACCGGCCGGGGCTTGCAGCTCCGGCGGGCAATGTCGCCGACCTGCGGGATCGGGCGCCGGCGCAGCGGATCTACCTGGAAGCCGACCAGGGCCGACCCTTTGACGGGGCGGGTCCGGACGACTGGCGCCGCTACCGCAGCCGCTACGCCGAGCAGATCGAGCGGGTGGACGCCTGCCTTGGCACCGTGCTGGCGGCGCTGGATGCAGGCGGCATGCGGGAGCGCACCCTCGTGGTCTATACATCGGATCACGGCGACTTGGCCGGAGCGCACGGCCTGCCCTTCAAGGGGCCATGCCTGTATGAGCCGCTGGTGCATGTGCCGCTCATTCTCTCCTGGCCCGGCCACCTGCCGTCCGGAACCCACGACCGACTGGTCAGCCATTTGGATGTGCTGCCAACCCTGCTGGCGGCGGCGGACGTCCCGGCCGCGCAGGGGGATGCGGGCTACGACCTTCGCCCGGTCTGCCACGGTGGGGCGGGGTTCGGCCGCAGCGCGGTGCACTTCGAATACCTCAGCAAGCAGCAGTGGGTCAACCCCATCCGGGGCCTGCGGCGCGGGCGCTGGAAGCTGTGCCACTACCTCTGGTGGGGCTATGAGCTCTATGACGTGGAGGGCGACCCCGCGGAGCGCTTCGATCGGGCCAAGGACCCGGCCTGCGCCCCCATCCTACGCCGGTTGGCCGCAGAACTCGCCGCCTGGCGCGAGGAGACCGGCGACGCCGGGCGCTTCGCGGACCAAGCGGCCTGGGCCGGCGGGTCGCCGGGTGGCTGACCCGGTCCACCCGGGGGATGGCGCGGCGACGGCCGCCGTCTCCCAGGTTCAGGCCTGGGCCCGCATCCAGGGACCGATGAAGCGATACAGGTGGCAGCCGAGGCAGAAGCCGGCGAGACCGGCCGCGGCGACCACGGCCAGGGTGAGGGCCACGATCCAGCCGGCCAGGGACCACCCGACGGCAAAGAGACCGGTGGCGGCGGTCAGCATGATGCCGGCCAGAGTCAGGTTGAACCGCTGCAATCGCGCGTCCTCGGTGGGGGCTCCCGCCAGGCGCCGGCCCAGGATGGCGCGCGCCACCGCGAACACCGGGTGGCCGCGCGGTCCGAGCCGCAGCGCAACCAATACCACGAGCAACTGGGCGGCGACGATCAGCGGCTGGTCGAGGGCGACGGCCAACAGCACCCCGCCCATGAGAAATCCCTGGTTGGCGCGCACGAGCGGCACCGGAATCTCACGCATTGGACGCATCCCCCTGCGGTCAGCCGCATGCACCCGAAACACCTAAAACAACCCGGAATAACGGTGGTTAGTATAGCGATGGCCCCGGGGTGCGTCAAGCGGTGCCGCGACCGCAGCCGAAAGGTGGGGGAGGCATCGGGTGGGAACAGGCGCCGGGGGTGCGAACGCGGAAGGGGTCGAACGGGTCGCGGGGCGTTGGGGGGGGTCGTTGGTGGACGGGGTGGCGCGGCGGATGCGCGCGGTGGTCTGTCACGGACCGGAGGACTATCGGCTTGAGGAGGTGGATGTGCCCGCGGTCGGGCCGCGCGAGGTGCTCCTGCGCGTGGAGGCCGTGGGCATCTGCGCCAGCGACGCCAAGTGCTTCTCGGGGGCACCCCTGTTTTGGGGGGATGCGGATCGCCCCGCCTATTGCCAGGCACCGGTGGTTGCCGGCCACGAGTTCGTCGGCGTGGTGGCCGCGGTTGGCGACGAGGTGCGCGACGTGGCGTTGGGCGACCGCCTGGTGTCGGAGCAGATCGTGCCCTGCTGGCAGTGCCGCTACTGCCGGCGGGGGGAGTATTGGATGTGCCAGGACAACGCCATCTACGGCTTCCGGCAGCGGACTCCGGGGGCGATGGCGGCGTACGTCCGGCTGCCGCAGGGCCAGATCCACCACCGGGTCCCCGCCGGACTGTCCGCCGCGGCCGGTGCCTTCGTGGAACCCCTGGCCTGTTCGGTCCACGCCGTGGATCGCGCGGACATCCGGCTTGGCGACGTGGTGGTGGTCGCCGGCTGCGGGCCGCTGGGCCTCGGGATGATCGCCGCAGCCCGCCTGCGCGGTCCGGGTCGACTGATCGCTCTGGACACCCGACCGGCCCGGCTGGAGGTCGCGCGGGCCTGCGGCGCGGATCTTGCCTGGAATCCGCAGGAGTGCGACGTGTTCGCCGAGGTCGCCGCCCTGACCGATGGCTATGGTTGTGACGTCTATCTGGAGGCCTCCGGCCATCCGTCGGCGGTTGGCCAGGGCTTGCGCCTGCTGCGCAAGCTCGGTACGTTCGTCGAGTTCAGCGTCATGCGGCAACCGGTGACGGTGGACTGGACGATCATCGGCGACAGCAAGGAACTGAACATCCGCGGCAGCCACCTGGGCCCCTATTGTTATCCGACGGCGATCGCGCTGCTGCAGGACGGGCGGTTGCCTCTGGAGCGCATCGTAACCCACCAGTTGCCGCTGGAGCGTTTCCATGAAGGCATGGAACTGGTGCTGCGCGGGGAGGAGTCCATCAAGGTGCAACTGATTCCGTGAGGGGAGTTCATGCGGTTGGCATAGACGGGCGATGCGCCATCGGGTCGGAACGCGCGGGACCGCGGGACCGGGGCTGGTATCGGGTTGGGGAGGCGGCGCGGCCGCGGTTTCGCGAAGCCGAACGGATCCTGCAACGGGTGCGGGCCGTGCGGACGCTCTCCGGTCCGGGCGGGAGTCCCGGCATGCGCCGCGCCTTGCCGCGCCCGCCCGCGTCCGCCTGTGGCGTGGAGAGGCACCTTCCAGGCCGAAAGGGGCGAGGGCCTGGGCGGGCCGACGTGTGGAGGACCGAGGGACGGTTGGTGCACATCTTTCTCACCTGGTACGACGCAGACTGGGAGGTTGGGTATGTTGGAACGCCGCCGCCTTTGCGCGGGTGGTCCGCTGGTGACCGTCCTGGGATTTGGGGCCCTGGAGATCGGCCGGAACTGGGGCATTGGGGATCCCGCGGCCCGGCAGCGGCCGGAAGCGGAGCAGGCGGAGGCCGTGTTGCACGCGGTGCTCGACTCCGGCGTGAACCTGATCGACACCGCGTCCGCGTACCACCAAAGCGAGGTGCGCATCGGACGGGCGCTCGCGGCGAGGCGGGCGGAGTATGTGCTGGCGAGCAAGTGCGGCGAGCACAACCGCGAGCCCGGAACGTATTACGATTTCAGCCACGACGCCATTCGCGCCAGCATCGATCGCAGCCTGGAGCGCCTGCAGACGCAAATCATCGATCTGATGCAGATCCACTTCGGTCCCGACCCCGAGGGCGTGCTGGACGCGGGGGAAACGGTGCGCGCCATGCGGCAGGCGCAGGACGCGGGCAAGGTGCGGTACCTGGGCGCGTCCGCGCCCAACCGTCTGGCGGAGCGCTGCGTGCGCAGCGGCGACTTTCAGGTGGTGCAACTCGACTACAGCTTGCTGCATCGCGAGGTGGAGCCCGCGATCGCGCTGGCGGCCGAGCACGGTGTCGGCGTGGTGCTGCGGGGACCGCTTGCCGGGGGCTGGCTGACCCCGCGTGCGCAGGACGGCTTCAGCGCCCGCCCCGAGATGCGCCAGCGGCTCCAACCCTACCTGGACCTGCTGGGCGGCGACCTCGGGCGCCTGCCGGCGCTCGCGATGGCCTTTGTGCGCCGCAATCCGGGCGTGTGCAGCATCCTGGCCGGCAGCAAGTCCGCAGAGCACCTGCGGGCGAACGTCGCGGCCTTCGAGGCCGGTCTGCCGGAGGAACTCGTGGACGCCGCCGTGGCGGTCGGAGCCTGAGGCGGCGGCACGGCACAAAGACCGGCCCCCCGACGCGTAAGCGCCGCGGGGCCGGTGCGGGTGGTGCGCGCCATCCTTGGCGCTTGGATGCGGCCCCGTCCCTGGGGCCCGGCGGAGGGGATCGCGGCCGGCGGGCCGCGCAACCCGTCCACCTATGGTATCGAGTGGTGGGGCCGGGGAGTTGAGGGTCGGCCGGCACTTTGTGAGACCCCATGTGAGACTTGGGCCGGCGCGGGGGGGGTGATCCGGACGGCTGCGGACGGGTTGGAAACGGATGAATGGCGCGCCCCCGGGGACATACCGGACGCGGTGGTGGCGGCCTGCCACCAGGGGGAGGTGCTTGCCGCCTTGGCCGCCCACTTCCGCCGCAACTGGCGTCATGGCGGCGGCACCGACGCAAAGTGCGCGCCGGAGGGGCCGGAGGCGCTGGCGCGGCGCACCATCACGCGCCTGCTGGCGCAGGAGAGCTTTATGGTGGCCGACGTGGGCGGCATGCGCTTCCATTTGACCTATGGCACGTCGCTGTATCCGGCCGACACGCTGATCCATGTGAACGCCTGGGACGAAGACGACGAAGTCTGGCGCCTGGTGGGCCAGATCGAGGTGCCGCCGCCTCCGACGCCGGGGTGAGGGCGTGGCGGCGTCCCGGGGGCGGCGGCGGTGACGGACGGGACGCGGGTGGGTTCGTCCGTCACCGCGGGGCGTTGGGCCGTGACGCTGGCTTCGGGGCGCTACGCTTCCACGGTGAACGTCGCCGCCCGTTCCTCGCTGTCGGTGTGGCCGATGCGCACGGCGCGCGCGCGCAGCGCCGTCTGGCCCGCGGTCAGGCGCAGCGGCGCGCTGTAGAGGCGCCAGCGGTTTGGGGTGTCGGTTTCGAGGCGGTAGGCGATGGAGGCACCCTGCGTGGGACAGTGCATCTGCAGCAGCAGCGGGCCGCGGTAACGGCCGCCTTCGGAGGGCGCCAGCCCGGGTTCATCCTCCCCAAGCACGATAAACACCGGCGGCTGGGTCTGCGGTTGCACGCCGTTGGGCAACATCTGCGCGACCATGCGTTCCTCCGGGACGTCGCCCAGGTCACCGCAGCGGGTCCGCCAGTCGTCCAGCGCCGTCCGCAGGCGCTCCAGGGTGGCCTGGTGGGCGGGATCCGCGGCGAGGTTCTGCAGTTCGTAGGGGTCCGCCTCGCAGTCGTAGAGCTCTTCGGCCGGCCGGGACGTCTGCATCAGCAGACGCTGGGGGCCCTCCAGGGCGTCGGCCGCCTGCAGCCGCCACAGATCCTGCATCGCCGGGTGGCGGTTGCGGTAGGGGGTCCACGGCAGGTAGGGCCGGTCGGGGTAGTAGTTGCGCAGATACTTGAAGCGGCGGTCCCGGACGGCGCGGACCATATCGTAGGCTTCGTCGTGGCGATCCCGGCTGGCATAGATGTAGGTGCGCGGCTGCGCCTGCGGACCCACGAAGGCCTGACCCTGCAGATGCCGCGGCACCGCAACCCCCGCCAGCGACAGGACGGTGGGCCCGAGGTCGATCAGGCTGACCAGTTCAGGCGCGGTGCTCGCCGGTTCCAGTACGCCCGGCCAACGGACGATCAGGGGGATGTGGATGCCGGCGTCGTAGGGCCAGCGCTTGCCGCGCGGCAGCCCCTCGCCGTGGTCGCTCCACAAGAACACGATGGTGTCACCGGCGAGGCCGTCGGCGTCCAGCTCCGCCAGCACCTGTCCCACGCGGGCGTCGACGGTCTCCAGGTTGTCATACTGCCGGGCCAGGGCTTCCCGGGCCTTGGGCGTGTTGGGCAGAT
Organism: Clostridia bacterium; assembly: GCA_027335515.1. Next base: position 2,545 of record DAHWHT010000159.1, on the reverse strand, counting down.
AGGGCGGCAGGCGCACCTGGTCCGGGTCGGTGCGCAGCGGCCGTTCTTCGCGTGGCCACATCCCGCTTTCATGGGTGTTGGTGAAGTTGAACACGGCGAAGAAGGGCTGGCCGTCCGCCCGCTGGCGGAAATGGGCGTCCTGGCCGCACACGTCCCAGGCGGTCAGCGGCGGGGTGAACTGGTAGTCCGTTTTGGAGTTGTTGGTGCAAAAGTAGCCGGCGGACCGGAGGTACTCGGTGAAGGTGCGGACATAGGGCGGCGGCACCACCGAATAGGGCGGAGAGGCAAGCGGCGCCTGCGGGTTGCGGTGGCTGGTGCGCATGTGGTGCGCGCCGATCGAGGTCGGATACATGCCGGTGATGATGGCGGCGCGGCTGGGGGCACAGACGCCGGCCACGGAAAACGCCAACGGAAAGCGCCGACCCTCGGCCGCGAGGCGGTCGATGTGCGGGGTCCGCGCCAGTGGATCGCCGTAACAGCCGAAGCGGGGAGATGTGTCTTCCAGCGAGACCCACAGGATGTTGGGACGACGGGGCGCCGCGACGGTCAATGCGCTTCACCTGCCCACAGGATTCGGGGCGCAACCCCCTATGCGCGCCTTCGGGGCGCATGGGGCTGCTCCTGCCGCCGCCCGTGCCGCGCAGGACCGGTGGGTCGGGGCGGCGCCCCGTTCGGTCGCGCTGAAACCGCGGCGCCCTCAACGCCGGGATGGCGCGCGGCGGGGTATCCCTTCCGGCGGGGACGCCCCGGCCCGGTCGGCCCTGCGGCCGCACCCGGAGCCGGCGGGCCGCGCAGCACCGTCTTCCTCACAGCAACAGGGCGTTGAAGAGCCAGCGGAAGCCGGCCCAGGTCTGGGCTCGGAAGTATGGGCTGAACCCATAGAGCACGCAGGCGCCCCGGCCGCGGGGCCAGCGCAGCACCGCCGCGGCCCCGTCCAGATGCAGCGGCGGGCGCAGGCCGCACAGCGGCGGAGTGGGGGCAAAGCGGGCCGCCGCCTGGGGCCCTGCTTCGAATGCCGGTCCCCCGCGGTAGAGGACCGCCGTCTGGGCCGGCAGTCCGGCGCCAAGCGGGCCGCGGGCCACGTTCAGCGCGAGGACCGCACCGGCGATCGGCGGGGGATCCCCCGCCGCCGCGCGGTCGCGCAGCGGCAGGTCCAGGGCGGCCTGCGCCCAGGCCGCCGCGCCTTCGACCGCCAAGAGTTGGCCGCCCGCCTGAACGTAGGCGGCCAGGCGCCGCCGCCCGCGGTCGCCGAGACCACCCGACCATGCCGGCGGGTAGCGGTCGCCACCCAGTCCGTGGACCAGGTCTCGTCCGCGCAACGCCGGCAGCACGATGTGTGTGAAGCGCTCCAGGCCGCCGTTGAGGATGTCGGCGTCCCGCAGCAGGGTATGTCCCTGGCCGAAGCGGTCCAAGACGTAGCGCAGCCAGCCCTCGTCGCTGGTCGGCCGCCAGGAGCCGTAGACGGCGACCCGGGGAGGGGGCACCGCCACCGCGGCGCCGCGCCAGGCGGCGGGGAGGTCGGCGGTCGGCACGAACGCGCCCCCGTCGGGCACGCCCTCGCCGCCGGCCACGAAGTGGATGGGCACGCCCGCCGCCAGCGACGTGAAGACCCTGCGGTAGGAGCCGCTGTCGGAGGCCGGCCAGGTTACGGTGGCCGCAGGCTGCGCGGCGGCCGTGGGGCGCGCCGCCGCGGCGGCGGGGATCGTTTCGGATCGGTAGCACTGGACGCCCATCAGGGGCGGCAGCAGGTGCGCGGTCACATCGTATGGAGGCGGTCCGCCCGTGGGGTATGGCTGCGGTGTGAGCAGGGCGTCCGCCCAGGTGCCGCAGGCCTGGGCGCGGGGCACCGCCTGGCCGCCGTCGGCAAGCGCACGCAGTTCCAGGCCGCCGGCCCGCAGGACCCGTTCCAGTTCGCCGGCCGCGGCCGGGTCGCGTTGGGCCGCGGGCAGGATGTAGTAGCCCGGGCGGCGCGCGGGGTCGCTCACGCGCCGCTGCAGCCGCCGCTGCCAGCGTTCCCACAGAGGGGACGTCTGCGCGACCAGGGCCAGGCAGGCCCACGTCGCCGCCCACTGGTAGCGGCTTACGTCGGCGCTCGACCAGGTGCCTCCGGGCCACGGATGCGGCTGCGCCCCAGACGCCAGGCGCGGATCGAATCCGGCCACGGCGCGCAGCCGGGTGGGCGGCAGATGGACGGAGCCGGCCAGACCGGCGCCCGCCACTTCACACAGCAGACGCACCGCCCCGTGGTGGTGCGGGTAGACGCGGGCGGGCGAGTGGCCGTCAAAGACAACCCCCGTGGCAATGCCGGTCAATCCGGCGGCATCCAGCCGGGCCGCCACGGCCCGGCCCAGCGCCGCGGCGCGGCGGCCCGCGGCCGGGTCGGCCGAGGCGTCCGGCGGCGGCGCATAGGGCGGCAGGAACAGGCGCGCCCCATCCGACCACATTTCGTGCATGTCCAAAACGACGTGGGTCTGCAGCCGCCGGTGCAGCGCGGCAACCGCCGCCACCTCCGGCTGGGTCTGCATGATCCAGTCGCGGTTGATGT
>DAHWHT010000144.1 GCA_027335515.1 Clostridia bacterium | reverse complement strand
CGTGGCCAAGGGCGCTGCCCATCTCGTGGACGACGATGCCGCAAGGGGAGGCGCGGGCTTCAAGCGGGTCCGCGTCTGCGGGTTTTGGCCGGTCGGTCGGGCGTTCCGCGCCGGCCGGGGTGCGGCAAAGCGGCGGCCAGGATCAGGACGATAGCGGCGACGACCACCAGGTGGCGCATCACCAACGACCCCTTCAGGCGGCATCCCGGCGGGTGATGGCGACGGCGGCACCGCCCAGCGCGATCGCGAGGTAGCCGGCCATCGCGGCCAGGGCTGCTGGCGGGGAAAGCAGCGGATGCGCGACGGCGGCCAGCCGCGGGGCGCCGGACAGCTCGCCGCCCAGGTTCGACAACAGGACGGCCGCCATGCGGCCATTCCAGGGCGCGGGCAGGTGCAGGGCGATGATCGGCAGGGCGTAGCCCAAGCCGACAACGGTGACCATCGCGGCGGTGGCAGAGCGCAGCAGGGCACCGGCTCCCAGGCCGACCAAGGCGAAGACCGCGGCGGCCAGAACGAGGCTGAGCAAGACCGGGATCTCCTGTGCAAGTGGGTAGGTCAGAAGCGGGATCGGGCGATGGCCGACGACCCACCGGGTCAAAAAGCAGCAAGCAAAGACCGTCGCCGCGGCGGCCAGGAGTGAGAAAGCCGAGACGGCTATCGCCTTTGCGGCGATCAGGCTGGGACGGCGCGGCGCAGCGGTCAGGCTGGTGCGGATCATGCCGGTGGAGTACTCGGTGGTTATGGACAGCACGCCGAGCACGGCCAGGGCGAGATCGACGAGCCATGCGCCAAAGGGTGCCAGCGGTGTCACGCGCATGTGCGCGCGGAGCGCCGCAGGAGCGCTGTCCCATATCCGCACGGCCTGCCACGCGACCAGCACGGGCAATCCCACGCCGCCCGCGGCGGCGCCCAGGAGCGCGTACCAGGTCGAGCCGGTGGAACACAGCTTGATCCATTCAGCGCGCACGAAGTCGAACATGGTCGCGGGGGACCTCCTTTTCGGGTGGCGGCGGGTCGGGTCTGGTCCTCACGCGTCCCTGCGTGCCAGCAGCAGCAGACCGGCGCCGAGTGGGACCACGACATAGGCGCAAAAGACCGCGGCGGCCGTGGCGGGGGTAAGGATGGCGCCGTGGGGGCTTGCCGCGACCTCCATGCCCAGGGGTGTGGGCAGCACCGCCTCCAGCCTCGGGCCCCACGGTGCGGGCAGGAGGTGGGAGAGTTCGGGGAGCATGAACAGTAGCGCGCAAACCGCCGCCACGGCCGGGGTGGCGGCGCGAGTTATGGCGCCCAGGCCGATGCCCACCAGGGCGACGACGGCGACGGATACGCCCAGACCGACGAGAACGGGCCATTCGATCGCAAGGCCGGCCGTGTTGCCGGGGATCGGGCGGGTGCCCACGATCCAGTGGCTGACGCCGAAGGTACCAAAGACGAAGGCTTCGCCAAGGGCGAGCGCGATGGCGGTGACCACCAAGGCCTTGGCGGTCAGCAGGGGCCACCGCCGCGGGACGGCGAGGAGGCTGCTGCGTATCATTCCGGTGGCGTACTCGGAGGTCACGGCGATGGCGCCGAGGACGCCAAGGGCCAACTGGACCAGGGGCAAGAGGACCTGTTCCATCGGCGGAGCCTGGAAATGAACGCGCTGGGCGGGCGCCAGTTGGTCCCAGCCCTGCACGCCTTGCCAGGCGAGCAGGGCGGCCAACCCGATGCCGCTGACCGTGAGGGCGGCGATGACATAGGCGGAGCGCGTGGAGCGGATCTTCAGCCATTCGGCGCGGATGGTCGGGCCCACCGTTGCCGCCTCCATCATGCATCAGCGTTGGGCGGATTGCGGCTTGCGGCCCGCCCGGTACGGTGTGGCGTCCGCCGTGAGTTCCATATAGGCCTCCTCCAGACTGGCGCCCCGCCGGTCGATCGCCACCGGGAAGCCGCCGGCCTTGGCCAACTCGCCGACGGCGACGGCATCCATGCCGCGCACCACGAGTGTTTCGGGGGATTCGCGCGCGACCTCGACCCCAGCCGCGCCGAAGGCGGCGGCGAGCTCGTCCATGCGCGGTGAACGCACCAGCACGTCCCGGCGAAAACGCTCCAACAGTTCCCGGATCGTGGTGTCGGCGAGCAGGCGACCACGGCCGATGATCACGAGGCGGTCGGCGGTCCGCTCCATTTCCGAGATCAGGTGGCTGGAGACCAACACCGCGCGTCCCTCCACCGCCAGGGAACGCAACAGCCTGCGCAGCCACAGCACGCCTTCGGGATCGAGGCCGTTGATCGGCTCGTCAAACACCAACACTCCGGGATCGCCCAGGAGCGCCGCGGCGATGCCAAGTCGCTGCTTCATCCCCAGCGAGAAGCCGCCAACGGCCCGGTGGGCGACCTCCGCGAGGCCGACCTGTTCGAGCACCGAGCGGATGCGTGCGGGGGCGATGCGGTTGCTCGCGGCCAGCCAACGCAGGTGGTCGCGTGCGCAGCGACCCGGGTCCACGGCGCCCGCGTCGAGCAGCGCCCCGACCTCCCGCAGGGGGTGGCGAAACGCCACGTAGGGATGGCCATGGATGAGGGCGCGACCGGCCGTGGGCCGCACCAGGCCGAGGATGGCGCGCAACGTTGTGGACTTTCCGGCGCCGTTGGGGCCGAGGAAGCCCGTGACCGAGCCGGATTCGACGCGGAAGGACAGACGGTCCACGGCGAGGGTCTCCCGGTATTGCTTGCTGAGGCTCTGCAGTTCAATCATGGCGCTGAGGATAAGGCGAGAAACGGGCCCGGCGCGTCGGACCTGGGTTGGGTTTCAAAGGGCGGGCCGGGGGTGCAACGGCTCCGTCGGGATACAACCGTGGGGGGATGGGCCGGATCGGCCCCGCCGATGGAGCTTCGGGGTCAGACGCTGCCCAAAGGCAGCGGCTTGCCGGATAACCGCTGTGGGCCTATGCCGCCGGATCGCTCCTTGTCTTGCCAGGGCGGTGACACGCGACGCCGGCGGGCCGCCGCCGACCGACCCGAGGTCCGCCGATCCTGGCGGCCAAGCCGTCGGGTCTTGGGCGACGGTTGCCGACACCGTGGGATGATCTACCGTAGACGGATGGGCCGTCCGCTGGACCGCGGGTATCATCTACCCATGGGCGAAGTGGATCCCTTGGATCGCTTTGGGGCAGGGTCCGGTGCCGGTGAAGGGTGGCGGCCCGGTGGGCGTCCGGATGACTTCGAAGTCCGGTCGCCAGGGTCGGCGCCTGTGTCGCCGGGCTGGCTGATCGCACTCGACGGTGTGGCCGCGGGGCTCTACACGGCGGCATTCCTTTGGCACACCTCCGCAGGGGGCGATGCCGCGGCGAAGGCCGTCGGGATGTCCGCCTGGATCCCCTGGGTGATCGCGGCCGGGATCGGGTTGCCGCTGCTGGTCCGCCGGCGGTGGCCCGTGACGGTGTTTGGCGTGGTGCTGGCGGTTTCCGTGGTCGCGTGGTGGCTGCACCTGCTGGCCGACCCCTTCGTCGCGGCGGCGTACGCCTTGTACACCGTGGCGCTGACGCGGGCCGCCTGGGGGTTTGCGCCCACCCTCCTGATCGCGACGATCGGCGTGGTTGCGATGCTGGGCGTTCTCGCGACGGGGGCGCCCAGCGGCTCGCTCGGTAGCGGTATGGTGCTCGTGCCTCTGGGCGTGGCGGCGATGGCGACGACGTGGACGGCCGGGCGCGCGGTTCGCGAGCGGCACGAATACGCGGCGCGTACCGTCCGGTTGCTGGCCGGCCGCGCGGCCGCCCGGGAACGGTTGCGCATCGCCCGTGAACTCCACGACATCGTCGCCAACAGCATGAGCCTGATCGCCGTAAAGGCGGGGGTGGCGCGGCACGTGCTGCAGATCCGGCCGCAAGAGGCCGCGGATGCCCTTGGAGCCATCGAGGAGACGAGCCGGCGGGCGTTGGTGGAACTGCGGCACATGCTCGGCGTGCTGCGCGAAAGAAACGACGGCGACGGGGATGCCTGGGACGGCGCGCGTTCCCTCGTGGCGGCACCCGGTGCCGTCGACCTCAGGGCGTTGTGCGAGCGGGTGCGGTCCGCCGGCGTCGAGGTCGACTTGGAACTGCGGGGGGTGGAGGATGTGCCCGAGGGATTGGCCCTGTCCGTCTACCGGATCGTGCAGGAGGCGCTGACCAACGTGGTCAGGCACGCGGGCCCCACACGCTGTCGTGTCGCGATCCGTGCGGACGGTGAGGCGGTGCACATTGAGGTGACCAACGACGTCGGCGAAGGTGGCGGCCGGCCGCCGGCGGCGCCGGGCCACGGTCTGATCGGAATGCGGGAACGCGCGGGTCTGTACGGGGGGATGCTGGAGGCGGGTCCGCAGCCGGACGGTGGGTTCCGGGTCCGCGCCAGCTTGCCCGTGCGTCCAAGCGCGGGGGCGGGTCTATGAGCACCGCGATCCGCGTCCTGATCGCGGACGACCAGATCCTGTTGCGGGGCAGCCTGCGTCTGCTGGTGGAAACATGCCCCGGTATGGCGGTGGTTGGCGAGGCCGGAACGGGTGCGGAGGCCGTGGCGCTGTGCCTGCGTGAACGGCCGGATGTGGTACTGCTCGACGTGCGCATGCCTGAGAT
>DAHWHT010000124.1 GCA_027335515.1 Clostridia bacterium | reverse complement strand
ACGCGGACCGCCGGGATTCAGGAGGCGATCGACGCCGCCTGCGCCAGTGACCGCAACCTCTTTATCTCGGGCGTGCAGGGTGGCGGTCGGTTCGCGTACCGTACCCAGGAGACGATCCACGTCCCGCCGCGCCAGGGCCTCCGCATCGACGGGGGGCAGTATGTCCTCTCCTTTGAAGGCACCTCGGGCGACGCGCTGTGCGTCGATAGCTGCATGGACTGCTGCTACCGGTTCGGGCTGATCACCTCCCGGGCAGACGGGGCCGTCGTGCGCTTTGCGCCGCGGACACCGGTTCCCATCGACGGAATGACCATCCTGACGGACAGTGTGTTCGAGTTCAGCTCCCTGGTGGGTGGTGGGCGGTTCGACCTGCAGCTCAAACGTGTGGTCCAGCCGCCCCACGGCGCCGGCATCCTGCTCGATGCGACGCGGGGGTCCATCGTCTACAATCGCATCTTTGCGGTGGCCGTCCTGCTGTGCGAGACCGGCGTCGCGTTGGAGACCGCCTCGGGTTCCGTGGCGTACAATCGCATCCAGGTCCTCCACAACCACCAGAACGCGGTGGGCCTGCGCATGGGCACGGCGGAGACGCGGCCCGGCGCGGTGGCCTTCAACCGCATCGACCTCTCCCTGGACGCCGAGGATGTCCCCAATGCCGTCGGGGCCGTCGTGGCGGGTCGCGCAAACGTCCTGACCCTGGACAGCGCCAGGATGGCCCAGGGGCGGGACTTGGTGCTCACCGCTGGCGCGCGGGACAACGTGATCCACGCCCTCTCCGCCCCCTCCGGGCTGACCAGTCTCAGCCCGCTGGCCAACAACCGTATCCTGGCGCCCGCCCCCGCCGGCTTCGCGCTGGCCACCCCCGCGCTGCCGGCGTCCGGGGCGATCGCGACCAACGGGCACCACGGGGCGGTGGAGGTGTTGATCCTGGCCTCGGGGGACGCCTCCGCCTGGACCCTCAGCGATGCCGCCGGCACGACACAGCGGGTCCAGACCGCGCCCCGTGTCGGGGAACGCTTCCTGCTTGAACCAGGGGCGGGCCTCGGCTTCGAGTTCACCTCCCCGCCGACATGGCGTTGGCGCGCCCTCCCATGACCGTGGCCCCGGACGCGACTGCGAGCCTGCCCCGGGGCGGTGGACCAGTCCTGGGCATCGCGCTGGTGCTGGAGCGGGGGATGGGCGACCGCATGCGGGAAGCACCCCTGCGGTCGCCGGGGGACGCGGACGGCACGGCCGTGCGGCGGGCTCCGTGTCGTGACTCATCAGCCCCCGGTTGGAGTGCGGCCGACCCGGGGGTGATCCGCGCCCGGCACGTTCTCCTCCGTGAGGATGCCCAAGCGGTCCTTGGCGATGAAGAGGAGGTCAACACCTGCGCCACCGGCGTGGTGATACCCGGGAACAGCGTGCGCCCCCCCCCGAGCCCGACGTACCGCCCGGGTCCCGCGGCGTCGGCCGCCGGACCGGCTCCATCTCGCTCTGCCCGAAGCCCGCGGCGGCCGGCTGCTCGGGTACTGGCGCGCCGATGGGGCCCCCGGCGCAGCCCGATCCCCGGGCCAGCCGCGCCGCGGCCGCCGCCGGATCAGTCGGCCGGGTCCAGGAGGACCGCGACCGGACAGCGGGCATGGCGGAGGACCTGTTGGACGGTGCGCCCGCAGTACAGTTCGTCGTGCGTGGCGCGGCGCTCGGCGTGCATGAGGATCAGGTCGCAGCCGCTGGCCGCCGCGTAGTGGATAATCTCGTCACTGACCACGCCGCCCACCAGCATGCGCACCGAGCGGTGAACCGAGACACCGGCCGCCTCCCCCAGGCGGTGGACCGCCACCGTCGCGTGCCGGCCGTGTTCATCCGCCGAACGCAGTAGGCCCATGGCTCGGCCGCCAAAGGTTTCCGTCAGCGGCGAGGTGTCCACCACGTGCAGCGCCAGAATCTCGGCCCCGGTCCCGCGGGCCAGGGCCACGGCGAACTCCGCCGCCCGCATGTCCGCCCGCGTGCCCGCCGTGGGCAGCAGGACGCGCCGCACCCGCACCCCGTCCTGCCGCCACTGTGGCGCGTGCAGCACCAACACCGCACACGGCGTGGCCTGGACCACCGCATCCACCACCGGCCCGAAGAGGCCGGAATCCGGCCGCCCCGCCGCCGCCCCCAGGACCAGCAGGTCATAGTCCCGACCGGCTTCGGCCAGGATGGCCTCGGCGACACCCTCCCGGCTCATGGCCGCCCGTTGTTTCCACTCAACCTGCGCATCGTCGCCGGAGGGACGGGGCAGCGGCGGCGCACCCCCGTCTTCCCCGTCCCTCCGGATATGCAGGGCCACCGCCTCCACCGCGCGCGTCCCGGCCAGGTGGGCCACTACCTCCCCGGCCACCAGGGCGTACCGCCCGTCGCGCACCGGCACCAGCATCCGCCGCAAGCCATGGAGGAAGCTCTGCGCCTCGCGCGCCTCCCGCTGCAACCGCCGCTGCTCTTCGGGATCGACGGGGGCGCGCCGCAGGGTCCAGCGCAGCAGGGGCGGCGCCATGACCGAGGTGGCCACCGCCATGGTCACGATGATCGAGTACATAGGGACGGTCAGGACGCCCAGTTGCAGACCGACCGTCGCGACGATGATCTCCACCGCGCCGCGCGCGTTCATCCCGGACCCGAGTGCCGCGGACAACCAGGGGGAGACACCCGCCAGCCGCGCGCCCAAATAGGTGCCGGCGAACTTGCCCACACAGGCCACCGCGATCACCGCCGCCAGGACGGCGAGCAGCGAAGGGGTCAGCAACTGCGGAACGTTGACCTTCAACCCGGCCACGGCGAAGAAGACCGGCGCGAACACACCGAGGGTCATGGCCTCCAACTGGCGGCGCGCGGCCCGGGTCACGCGGGGGATGCGCGAGAGCTGCACGCCGATGAGGAAGGCACCGAGAAACGCCTCGACGTGCAAGGCCTGGGTGACCGCCGCGCCGGCCAGGCCCACCACGAGCACGCAACTGAGCGTGGCGCTCTCCCCGCCGAAGTGGTCGTCCACCCAGTGCACCAGGGTGCGGATGAGGCGGTAGCCGACGGTGAAACAGAAGGCCGCGAAGGCCAGCGTCCCGAAGACGGAGACCGCCAAACCGCCCAGCGGCAGCGCCCGCGCGGTGGCGATCCCGGCGACTAGGGCCAGCAGGAACCACCCCGTGGCGTCGTTGATCACCCCGGCGGCCAGCGTGAGCTGCCCCACGTCCCGGCGCATCAGGTCCATGTCCAGCAGGATCTTCACGATCACCGGGATGGCCGAGATGGACATGGCCGTGGCCACGAAGAGCACGAACACCGGCCGCGCCTGCGCGTGGGCCACCAGGGCCGCGGGCAGCACCGTGGCCAGGCCGTACCCGCACAGGAAGGGGACGAGCACGCCGCCCAGGGCGACGAGCAGGGCCGGCTTGGCCTTGCGCCGCACCAAGTCCAGGTCCACCTCGATGCCGCTGAGCAGCAGCAGGAGGATCACGCCGAACTGGGCCAGGAGTTGCAGGAGCAGCGGCTGTATGCCCTGGGCCGGGAACACGAGCGCGAACAGCCCGGGCAGCAGCCCGCCAAACAGCGAGGGCCCCAGGACCACCCCGGCCAGGAGTTCACCGATCACCTGGGGTTGGTTGAGCCGGCGCGCGAGTTCGCCCAAGCCGCGGGCGAAGAGGAGGAGGAGCAGGAACTCCAAGAGGAAGCGCAGCAGATCCGGCGACGTCAGCGCCATGGCAACACCCCCGAGAGCGCTGCCGAGGCCGAGCCGCCGACCTCTGGGCGGGGCACGACGGCATGCACCCTTCCGCAAGGAGGCGTCCTGCACCACATTCCACGCTTACGAGGTTAGCTGACGGGCTCGGAGTGAACGTTACCCCTACCTCGGCCAGGCTCCGAGGATTCGCCCCACGATTCCGTTTGGTTCCCCCGTTCGCCGCTGGGCGGCGACTCAGCGATCGGCATGGCGACCTATGCGATTGGCTCCGACCGACCTGCGCCAGCCGGAAACCGAACGTACCACATCCCGGGATCCGCCGCAATCACGCCACGCCGCTGCCCAGGCACGGTGCATGACCCTTCCGCCCCGGCCGGCCGCTGGCCCCGGCAAGGGGGCATGGCGGCGGCACTTCACCGCTCACCTGCCAGCGCCAACCGCGGGAAGCCGCCCGCGGGCGTTTGTCCCGGGGGCGCTCGGATGCCCCGGTCGCGGCAGGCGCCCGGCCGCGCCCGCCGAACCCCCCGCCCCGTGGGGGGTGGCGCTGCTGGACCTCACCGTCGCCGATGTCGAGCGCATCTGGGTCGATCTGCCCTTCCGTCCGGTTCCCGCGCGTAACATGGTGCGCGAGATCCCGCACTGGACCCTCTTCGAGGTCTGTCGCGTGCGGCTCGCCTGCGGCGTGGTCGGATTCGGCGAGACCATGCCCTACTACACGTGGCGCACGGTCTCCGACCAGGCGGTGGCCTCCGCCGTCGGCCGCAACGCCTCGGAGCGCATGTGGGACGACGGCCTGGGCGCCGGCCTGCAGATGGCCCTCTTCGACGCCGTCGGCCGCGCGCTGGGCGTGCCCTGCCACCGGCTCATCGGCCATCGCCCCCGGGAGCGGGCCTTCGTCGGCTGGTGGGCCATCGACATGCCGGCCGAGGACTGGGTCGCCGAGTGCACCGACGCGCTGGCCCAGGGGTACACGAGCTTCAAGACCAAGGCGCGGCCCTGGTTCGATCCCGTCGAGCAGTGCGCGGCCCTGGCGGCCACCCTCCCCCCCTGGTTCCAGGTCGACCTCGACTTCAACGGCATGCTGGTCAACACGGCGCACGCCTCGCGCGTGCTCGCCGAACTGGAGCGGTTCCAGCACGTGGCGATCTTCGAGTCGCCGCTGCCCCAGGAGGACGTGCAGGGCAACCGCTTCCTGCGCAGCCAGACCCGCGTGCCCATCGCCATGCACTACGGCTCGCCGCCGATCCTCACGGCGCTCAGGGAGGATGTCTGCGACGGCTTCGTCATCGGCGGCGGGGCCTCCGCCGTGCTGCGCCAGGCGGCCGTCGCCGCGGCGGCCGACAAGGTCTTCTGGCTGCAGCTGGTGGGCACCGGCATCACCGCCACCTGGGCCCTGCACCTCGCCGCCGTGCTCTCCCATGCCCGCTGGCCGGCGATCAACTGCCACCAGCTCTATGAGCATCAGCTCATCCGCCCGGCCATGGGGGTGTCGGGGGGCCTCGCCGCCATCCCCGACGGGCCGGGCCTCGGCGTCGAGCTCGATCCGGAGGCGCTGGAGCGCCACCGCATCCCCGCGCGCGCCAAGCCCTACCCCCACCCGGGCCTGCTGCTGGCGATCCGCTGGCCGTCGGGCGCGACCAGCTACTACGCGCACACGCAGCAGTACTGGGACGACTTCCTGGGCGGCCGGCTGCCCCTCTTCCAGCGGGGCGTCCGCCTGGAGCGCATCCCCGACGACGGCACGCCGGCGTGGCGGGAGCTGCAGCGGCGCGCGCAGGCCGGCGGCGTGCACGAAGGACGACCGGTGTAAGCGCCACGCTCCCCTTCTTCGGGGAGTACGTCGAGGCGGCCCGGCAGCTGTGGAAGGAGCGCGGCTCCGCCGACAGGAGGGCTGGACATCGCGGCGAGAGGACCGGAGGAGGGGTGGGGACGGTGAGGCAGGCCGTGGGGCACCTCGCGGAGATGACCTGGGAGGAGGCGAGGGCGGCCGCCGGTGCCGGCGCGGTCGCCCTGGTGCCGCTGGGGTCGTTGGAGCAGCACGGACCCCACCTGCCCGTGCGGGTGGACACGGTGCTGGTCACGGAGGTGGCCGCGGCAGCCGTGGACCGCCTCCCGGAGGGCGTCCGCGTGGTCCTCGCGCCGACGCTCTGGCTGGGCGCCTCGCACCACCACCTGCCGTTCTTCGCGGTGTCCGTCCAGGAGCGGACCTACGTGGAGGTCGTGGTGCAGATCGGCTGCAGCCTCGCGGACGCCGGCTTCCGCCGGCTGTTCTTCCTCAACGGCCACGGGGGGAACGCCGCGCCGCTCCGCTTGGCGGTCAACGAGATCGCCCGCGCGCGGCCCGCGACCCTGCCGGCCTGCGCGGAGTATTGGGCCCTCGGCGCCCCGGGCATCCGCGCCGCGCGCACGACGGGCCCGGGTGGGGCCGCGCATGCCTGCGAGGTGGAGACCTCCCTGATGCTGCACCTCGCCCCAGCCCAGGTGCGCCGGGACCGGCTGCGCCCCGATGTCCCCGAACTCCCGCCCCAGTTTGTGCGCGATCTGGTGGATGGCGGCCCGGTCGCCCTGGGGATCGCTTGGGAACGCCTGTCCACCGGCGGGGTGCTGGGGGATCCGACGCAGGCCACGGCGGCCAAGGGGGCGGAGATGCTGGCGGCCTGCGCCGCCGGGGTGGCCGAGGCCTTGGCGGCGTTTGCCGGGCTGGAGGTCCGGGGCTGAGGGCGCGGTCGGGAGGCCGCCCTGGTGGGGCCATGTTGGTCCACTCCTGGCGGCGACCGTCGCTGGGGACGGCCAGACGGGCGGTTCCAGCGCGGTCGCGCTGACGCGCCACCCGGCCCGTTGCGCCAAGCCGCGGAGCCATGCCGATTGCGGCCTCGCGGTCAGCGGCGCCCTAGTCGCGGCGGGGTTGGGGCACGCTCTGGTGGACGGTCTATTCTGTTCAGGGCTCCAGCAGGGAGCGGGAACACCTCAAGGGGGGACGCACGATGACTCGCTCTGGGAGCGCAACCTGGAGCCGCGAATCCTCCCCGCCCTGCGCGAACTCGGCATCGGCCTGGTGCCCTTCAGCCCGCTGGGCAAGGGCTTCCTGACCGGGACGGCCAGGCGGGCGCAAGCGTGCGGCGCCAGACCAACCGCGCTGGGGCTCACGGGACGCGCGTCGCCGCGACTTCCGCGGCCAGGGCATAGCCGGCCTCGACGAGCCCCCGCCGAAAGGCCTCCTCCTGGTCCAAGGGCACCGCCAGATGGCGGTCGCCGACCAGGCTGCAGCGCGCGCGCAGGCGGCGGTCGTGCGCCAGGCGCAGGGCGAGGTCCGGGTCCGCGCACGCCACGAGGCGCACCGTTCCCAGGTCGGCCACGCGGCCGACGCGCCGGCGCACCTCCTCCAGGAGATCGACCGCGCGCGGGCGTGGGCGAGTCCGCGCCTGCGGGTCCCCCACCGTGGCGCCGTACGTCCTCGGCGATGTCTGGCCGCACCTCGCGCGCCTCAGCGACAGTGTGGATGCTGGAACGCGTCCTCATAGGGGACGGGCACGGCCTGTCCGGAGGCCGCCGAACGCTCGGCACCCTCCAGGACGGCGATGACGCGGCGCGCAGACTCAGGGGTCACGGCCAGGGCCTCGCCGAGGGTCAGGTGCTGGAACAGCAATGGATAGAACTGCCCTCGCCCCGGTTCTTGGAAGGGCACCTGGAACTCGGCGGGATAGCCGGAGACGGGAACACGAACCGTAAAGCAGGGCCGCGCTTGGGGCCCGAGGCGCTGGCCAGTATCGAGGATGGCCCCGCGCGTGCCGAGAATGCGCCAGCGTGGCTTGGGCCCCAGGGAGAGGTGTGACTGCTGTACATCGGCCACCCGGTCGTCGGCAAAGCGCAACACGGCCTGGACCTGGTCCTCGTTGCTGACGTCGTGCCAGACGCGCTTGTGGAAGAAGCCGGTGACGGAACGCAGCGGCGCATTCATCAACCCCAGCACCCAGTCCACGCTGTGCGCACCCCAGTCGTAGAAGGCGCCCCCTGACACCGCCTTGTCCGAGCGCCACCCGCCCCCGGGACGCCCGTAGCCTCCGCTGTAATACTCGATGTGGAAAACCTCGCCGATGGCCTCCTGGCGGATCAGGTCGCGGGCCGTGAGGAAATCCCCGTCCCAGCGGCGGTTGTGGTACACGGTCAGGACCCGGTCGGCCGCGCGCGCCGCAGCGATCATCGCGTCGCAATCGGCAACCGTGATGGCCATCGGCTTTTCCACCACCACGTGCGCGCCAGCCTCCAGGCAGCGGATCGCGGTCGCGGCATGCAGGTGGTGGGGCACGACCACTGCCACGATGTCGGGGGCGACCTCGGTCAGCAGGCGCTCCAGGTCGGTGAACCCGCGCACCCCGGGGAAGTCCGCCTCGGCGGCCTCCGCCCGCGACGGGACCACATCACAGATCGCCTCCAACTGGAGACCAGTGGTCTCCGCCATCTGCCGAGCATGGCTGCGCCCCTGGTTGAACGCTGCCCCATAGCCGACCACGGCACACCGTAGCGGTGGTTGCCCGTCTCGCCCAGTCTTTGGTGACATCCACACGGGGCCTTCCGGCCCCTTCCCTCCCTTTGTTGGGACAGCTGGGCCGCGGTGTCCGGGACGGGTACCGCATGAACCCAGCGGACCACACGATTCAGGGGGTCAGGCCAGACTCCTGCGCCGTCCGCAACCTGTTCGGACATTCTGCGAGACGCCGTGGGCGGGGACGCCGCCTCCCACGGCTCGGACCTCCCACGGCTCGGACCTTCCACGGCCTCAAAACTCGCCGCCGCCGGCCCGATCGAAGCTGCGGAGAAAAAAGCGACTCACCACGACATAGCCGAGCAGGGCGGGCGCGGTGACCAGAACGGCTTCGGCCATGATCACCGATACGTTGTAGCGGGCGAAGGACGCGGCGGCGGGATTGGCGAGAATGGAACTCACTGCGTTGGCGAACCGCAGCGGCAGCGTGGTAAAGTTCGCGTTCAGGAACATGGCCGGCTGGAAGTAGTCGTTCCAGTGCCAGACGAACGAGAGCACGGCCGTGACCGTCAGCGCCGGTCCGGCCAGGGGAAGCATCAGGCTCCACCAGATGCGCCAGGGACCCGCGCCGTCGAGTTGACCGGCTTCCTCCACCTCTCCAGGCAGGGCCGCATACACCTGGCGAAACACCAGGATGAACAACCCGCCGCGCAGGCCCTGCCCGAAGAGGCCCGGCACGGTCAGCGGCCAGGGCGTGTTGATCCAATGGAAGCCGACATACGTCCGGTAGAGGGCGACGATCACCGTCTCCGGGGGTACGATCAGCGTCAGCAGCACCAGGCCGATGATCAGATTCCGCCCGGGGAAGTGTGTCCTCGGCCGGCCGAGCCCGTACCCGATGATCGCCGCCGCCACCACTTGGCACGCGGCCCCCAGCGAGGCGACGATGACCGTGTCCAGCAGGGCGGAGGGGTACCGCAGACCTCGCCAGGCGGCGACGTAGTTGCCCCCGTCGGGATGCACCGGTATCCACATCAGGAGCGGATTGAGAAACGCCGGCACCGACTTCAACGACGTCGCCACCAGGTACAGCAGGGGGTAGGCGAGCGTGAAGGCGAACACGCACAGCAGGCCGTAGATGACCAGGGCGCCCCCCAGACGCCGCAGCCGCCGGGTGCTCGGTGCCCGCCGCGGCCACGCCCCCAGGGTACGGCGGGTGCCTGCCAGAGGTGAGCGTACCATACCATCCCCCCCTTTCCGTGCTGGTCGCCCTCAGCGTCGGCGCTCGAGGGCGACGACCAGCCCGCCCAGGAGCACGAAGATGCCAGCGAAGTACAGCCAGCCGACCGCCGAGTCGTAGCCGGGATGCAGATTGAGGAACTGGGCGACGAGGTAGCGCATCATCGGGTTGGTCGCACCGGTGAATGAGGCGATCACCGAATAGACGACGGTCACGGTGAGGGTCGGTCGCAGCAGGGGCAGCGTCAGGCGGTGAAACACCTGCCAGGCATTCGCCCCGTCCACGCGGGCCGCCTCGTACACGGACCGCGGCAGGGCGCGCAGCCCCGCCAACAGCAGCAGGATCTGAATCCCGGAATGCCACATGACGACGGTGATGTCGGCGAGGAGGCGCACCAGTTCTCCGGCCAGCAAGGGCCCGACCGTCGCGGCCAGCAGCGCCTCCTCCCCCGGGCTCACCAGGGTCGGCGCCCCCCCGAAGGCGACGATCTGCGACACGACCGCAGAGGAACCGATCGCCACCGGAATGAAAAAGATGGTCTTGAACAAGGTCCCGCCCAACAGTGGTCGGTCCAGAAGCAGGGCGACCGCCAAGGCGAAGACCACCACCAGCGGAACCTGCACGACAGTGGCCAGTAAGCTCCCGAGCAGGATGGGATCGACGCGGGCGCTGCCGAACAGGGCTTGGCGGTACTGGGTGAACCCCACCCAATGCGTTCCCCGCCCGACGATGGCGACGTGCTGGAAGCTCTCCAGTAGCGACAGACCCAGGGGGTAGGCTTGGAACGCCAGGAACCCCAGGACCCAGGGGAGCAGGAAACTCAGGCCGGCGTGCGCCCAACGCCGCCGCAGCGCACCCGGCCGCGGGGGCGATGCCGGAACCCCGGTGGTCATGGCGCCCCCCTCCTGGTCCACACGGCGGCTTCTGCCGGAATCGTCCGCCCATGCCAGTGCGCGGTCCCACTACCGGTGTTGACCCACAGCACACGCTCCGGGCCTGGGCCAGGGCCGAAGCGGGTCCGGGTCAGGTTGGGCGCCAATCGGCGGTAGCCGACCAACCCTTGCCGGGACACCGCGGCCAACTGGGCGCTGACGGCGGCCGCCGACCGCGCCAGGGACAGCCAGCGGCGATACCCCGCCGCGAAGTAGGGATCGGGCTGAAGGGACTCCAAGGCCTTGGAGGGCGGTCCGCTGAGTTCTACGGACGGCAGGGCGCCAACCCCCTCCGCTGCCAGGAGGGCGCGGCGCGGGTTGGCGCTGAGGTTGATCGGCGCGGCCACGTAGGGTAGGGTCCCGTGCACCATGACCTCCCAGGCCGGGTATCCGGAGCTCTCGAACGCCAGGCCTCCGTCCCGGATCGGGGCATCCAGCACGGTGCCCCCCGCCGGGAAGAGGTAGGCGTTGCCACCCTCGACCTGGAGCCCGCCGGCACGCGCCGCCAGGGTTGCGGCGGCGCGCCAGTAGCGGCTGAGGCTCCCAGCCCCCTCCTGGGTCTGGGCCGGTAGGCCGGCCCCGACTCTCAGCAGCGCCAGCCCTTGCGACGCCAGAGGGGCCAGGCGGCCGAGGGCGGCCTTCACCAAGCCCAGGGAGGCGGGGCCGTCCAGCAGGAAGTGCCCCGTCGACGTCCGCTCCAGGGGCAGGTGGTCGGGCAGGGTGAGCACCTGCGCCCGCGGGGAGAAACCCCCGTTGGCCGCATACGCATCCAACGGATCCAGGGCTGGAAGGATACGGTCTCCGTGGGCGGCCGCGTACCGCATCAGGCGCTGGAAGCCGGATGTCCCCCCCAGGGCCGCCGCGGGGGGCCAGGCGCCC
>DAHWHT010000116.1 GCA_027335515.1 Clostridia bacterium | reverse complement strand
GGTCGGATTGGGCAGGTGGGTGAAGAGCCAGCGCAGGGAATGGTCCTTGTGCTCACGGTGCGGCACGGGGGCGTCGGTCAAGGTGGTCCCTCCCGTCGTTTATCCAGTATTCGCCAGAAGGGTCGCGGCCCCTTCCTTCCCTGCCCCCGGTGATCCGCGCCGCCACCGCCCAGGCGTGACCCGCCTCTGCCGCCTCGCAGCGACGCCGAGTCTGGTGCTCCGCTTCAGGCGGCCGGACCCCGAAGACGGGCGGCAAGAATGGCGCAACGATGCGCCTAACACGGGTTTTCGTCCACGTAACTTCGGCCCTTCGGCCTAAAAGATCAGGGGGGGGCCGGATGGTTTGCCCCACCCCTGGTCCGGCATCGTCGGCGTGGGGGGCGGAACCCATGCGCTTGCGCTCGCTCGGAAGGGCTGCGGCGGCCGCGGTGGTGGCCCTGAGCCTCCTGGCGGCTCAGGCCGTTTGGGCAGCCGGGTCCGGGCCGGTGACCAACACCAGCTTCGTGTCGACGGGTGGCTCGGACTATACGGTCGGGTTCACGACCAGCGCCAGCGGAGCACTCTCCGCTGGGGACGTCGTCACCCTGGCGTTCTCCTGGATCACCGTGACGGGCGCCACGTACCACGTCGCCGCCGGCACGAATCCCCCCATACCCGCCGCGGTTAGAGGGTCACTCCGTGGCGGCACCCTTCAGCTGACGCTCCTGCCGCCGTCTTCGATCGGCGCGACGACGGCGGTCTCCATCTCCCTGCAGGGCCTGCCCAGTCCCACGGCGCAGACCTCGGTCTCGATCTCGACCACTAACGACAACACGCCCGTGGTGACGACCCTCGGCGCCGGAAGCCAAAGCGGCCCCGGCTCCCCGAGCCTGACCTCCGTTCAGAGCGTCGTGGTGACGCCGACACCGAACACCGCCGGGTATTCGGCGGCGGACTACGCGGTGGCCTTCGCCGTGCACACCGCGCTGCCACCCGGTGGCACGATCAGCCTGCTCGCGCCCGGCACCACGTTCCCGCACCTGGCCGCAGACTACACCGTCGCGGACACCACCACACCATCCAGCGGCGCGGCCACCAGCCTGCCGAGCATCGGCCCCGGCAGCGTCACCCTGACGGTCCCCAACGCCATCGCCGCGGGCGACCACATCTCGGTCGCGGTCACGGGGACGACCAACCCCCAGACGGCCGGCAGCGGCACGGAGATGGCGGTCTCCACGTCGGGGGACATCGCCCCCGCCATGTCGGCTCCCTACACCATCGCGCCCGGGCCGGCGAGCCAACTGGCCTTTGCCGTCTCGCCGGGCAGCGCAGCGGCCGGCGTGCCATGGGCGAACCAACCGGCCGTCCAGGTGGAGGACGCGTTCGCCAACCTGGTGGCGACCTCCAACGCGGCGGTCACGTTGTCCGTCTACAGGAACCCGGGCGGGGCCACCCTGGCCTGCAACGCCAATCCCGTCCGCGCGACCGCCGGCGTGGCGTCCTTCAGCGGCTGCTCGCTCGACCAGCCCGGTATCGGCTACGCGCTGCTGGCGGCGTCCAGCCCCCTGGCGGGCGCGACCAGCGCGTCGTTTTCGATCACCCAAGCGGCGGCCGCTGGCACGATCTACGCCCTGGGCGGCACCTCCGCCAACGGCGTCAGCGGCGGGATGAGCCCATACCGCGTGGCGGCCAATTGCTGGTCCGGCCAGTGCGCCCCCGGGGCTCCCACCGTGCCCCCCATGCCGACCGCGCGCACCGGCCTGGCGGCCGTATTCTCCGCCGGCAGCGGGTTGCTGCTGGCCATCGGCGGCGCCGACAGCGGCGGCAACGCCGTGGGCAGCGTGCAGGGCTTCGACCCGGCCACGAATTGCTGGAGCGGCGACGGCTGCGGCACGCCGGCCTTCGCCCCTCTGCCCACGGTGCGGTCCGGGCTGGCGGCGGTGGTGGATCCGTCGTCGAACCTCGTCTATGCCATCGGCGGTACCGGCGCGACCGGCGTGCTCGGCACGGTGGAGGCCTTCAACCCGACAGGCAATTGCTGGTCCGGCGCCGGCTGCGGCACCGCCACCGTCGCGGCCATGCCGACGGCGCGCTCGGGGCTGGCGGCGGTGCGGGATCCCGCCACCGGACTCATTTACGCCATCGGCGGGCGCGGCGCGGCCGGCACGCCCCTCCAGACCGTCGAGGCGTTCGATCCGAGCACCCACTGCTGGTCCACCGACGGGTGCGGTACGGCCAGCGTTGCCGCCATGCCGACGGCCCGCTACGGCCTCGCCGCCGTGCCCGGGCCGGACGGCCTCCTGTATGCGATCGGCGGCACGGGTGCAAACGGCGCAGTCCTCGGGACGGTCGAGGCCTATGACCCCGCTACGGGGCTCTGGTCCAGCCGGGCCCCGCTGACGACGCCTCGCACCGGGTTGGCCGCGGTGCTGGCCGGCGACGGCCGGATCTATGCGATCGGCGGTAGGGACGCCAACGGCAACCCCCTGGCGTCCGTCGAGGCCTATACACCGGCCACCAACCGCTGGGCGGCGGTCCCGTCCATCCCGACCGCCGTCTTCGGATTGGCGGCCACCGCCGTCTCCGGACCGGGGGGCGTGGCCGTCTCCCCCAGCCCCGCGGCGGCCGCGGCCAACGCGCAATACACGGTCACCTTCACGGCGACGTCCGGCCTCCGCGCCGGCCAGGAGGTGTACCTGGCCGCGCCGGCGGGCACCATCTTTCCGACCAGCCCTTCCGCATACACCGTGGGCGGGGTGCCGGCGACAACGATCTCCGTCCGGAACCCCTCTGCGCAGATCACGATCCCGGCCGGCGCCTCGGTCGGCGCGGGCGGCGGCGTGACCCTGACGATCGCCGGTGTGACCAACCCCAGTGCGTCCAACGCCGATGACACGCTGCAACTATCCACGTCAGCGGACCCGGCGCCCGCACCGTCGGCCGTGTACGCCATTACGGGCGGGTCGGCCGCGAAACTCGCCTTCACGCAGGAACCCGGCAACGCCGCGGTCGGCCAACCGCTGAGCACCCAACCGCAGGTCCAGGTCCAGGACGCGGCGGGCAACCCGGTCGGTTCCGCGGTCGTTGTAACCCTGTCCATCGCCAACCCCAACGGGGCGACGCTGACCTGCACGACGAATCCCGTGGTCGCGGTGAACGGACTTGCGACCTTCGGCGGCTGCGCCATCGACAGGGCCGGCAACGGATACGTGCTGACCGCTTCGGTCCCGGGCCTCGCCAGCGGCACCAGCGCGGCCTTCCACGTGACCGGGACGACGGACGGCGTGGGAACGATGGCGGTCCAGCCGTCGAACGTGATCGCCGGCTCGATCGGCAACACCCTGACCTTCACATACACGGCGGCCGCGGCTGGCGTCGCCGACGGCGGCGTGGAGATCCTCCTGCCGCCCGGATGGACCCCGCCGAACACCCTCGCCGGGGCCCCCGGCCTGACGACGGCGAGCACCGGCACGGTGGGCGTCCTGGGCCAGGACATCACCGTCACCGGCCTCACCCTGACGGGCGGCGGCACACTGACGGTGACCTACGGCGCCGGCGGCGGCGCCACGGGGGCGACGGTACCCAACGCCGCCGGCACGGCCACCTTCACGACCTTGGAGGCGTCGTCGGCCAGCGGGTCGTTGACGGCCCTTTCCCGTTCGCCAAGCCTCGTCGTGAACCCGGCGGTCGCCCCTGCGTACCTGTCCGTGACGGCGGCCACCGCGGCGACGGCGGGAACGCCCCTGACCGTCACGGTTGCCGCCAGGGACCAAAACGGCAATCCCATGACCGGGTATACCGGGACGGTGCACCTCACAAGTACCGACGGCGCGGCCACCCTGCCGCCGGACTACACCTTCACCGGCGCGGACGGCGGCACCCACACCTTCAGCGGGGTCATCCTGAAAACCGCCGGGACACCGACGGTGACGGCCACCGACACGGCGACGCCCACCCTCGGCGGAAGTACCTCCATCCGCGTGGCCGCGGCGGCGGTCAGCCGGCTGGCCGTCCTGACGTTCTCCTCGCAGCAGGTGGCCGCAAGCCCGTTCGGCGTGATCGTGACGGCCCAGGACCCGTATGGCAACACGGTGGCGGGCTACAGCGGCACGGTGCACTTCACCACCACGGACGGCGTCAGCCCGGGCGGCCAGGCGCCGGTTCTGCCCGCGGACTACACCTTCACGGGGACGGATGGCGGCACCCATACGTTCGGCGGGATCCTGCTCTACAAGGCGGGCACCGCCACGGTGACGGCCACCGACACGGGCACCGGGTCGATCACCGGGAGCAGCGGCAGCATCGGCGTGCGGGCGGCGCCGGCCACGCACCTGGCCGTGGCGGCAACCTCGCCCCAGACTGCGGGCACGCCGTTTCGCGTCAGCGTGACGGCGGAGGATGCTTACGACAACACCGCCACCGGGTACGCCGGGACGATCCACTTCACCAGCAGCGACGCACGGGCCGCCCTGCCCTCCGACTACACCTTCACCACCACCGGGTCGGGCGGCGACAACGGCAGCCACACCTTCACCAACGAGGTCACGCTGGCGACGGCGGGCTCCCAGACCATCACCGCCACGGACCAGACCACCGCCGGCATCACCGGGACCTCCGGCAACCTGACCGTCAACCCGCCCGCGGGCGCACTTGCCATCACCTCGCCCGCGACCCTGCCCGCGGCGACCGTTGGCGAGCCCTACAGCGAAACCCTGACCGCGGCGGGCGGGTCGGGCACGTACACCTGGTCCAGCTCGCAGCTGAACGGCACCGGGCTCAGCCTGAACACCTCGGGCGTGCTGTCGGGCACGGCCCGCGGACCGGCGGGGGCCAACGTGGACTTCAGTGTGCAGGTGAAAGACAGCGCGCAGGCGACCGCGGTGGCGAGCGTCGGCCTGCCGATGGTCGCCCCGTCCGTCCAGGGCGTCACGGCCCAGGTCAGCCCGCCGACGGCGTTCGACGCCGACGCCACGTATGCGACCCGCTTCACCACCAGCGGCGTCGGGGCACTGGCAGACGGCGGCAGCATCACCCTGGAGGCGCCGCAGGGGACGGCCTTTTCGAGCCAGACGACGGATTACAGCGTGCAGGTCGGCAGCCCACCGGCTGCGGTGCCGCTGCGCAGTGTGCTCGTGGGCGCATCCACCCCACAGGGGGTGACCATCACGCTGGGCGGCGGCATCGCCGCGTCCACCGCCGTGAGCGTGGTGGCCCGCCGCGTCGGCAACCCCGGCACGATCAGCACCACCGACACCCTGGCGGTGTCCACCTCCTCGGACACCCTGGCCGCCGCCTCGAACGCTTACGCCATCACGGCCATCCCGCCGCTGCCGCCGACTCTCGCCGACTCGACCATCGTCGTCCAACCCGCCGCGGTGTACTACGACACGAGCAACCCTCCGGCGACCCTCACCGTGACCGCCGCGGTCTACCTCCGAGACAACGTGGGGCAGCCGGTGTCCGGCCGAAGCGTCGCGCTACGCCTGTCCTATCCCTCGGGCCTGGGGTTCGTCTGGTCCCTGCTTGGGCCGGGCAGCGCGACCACCACAGGGACGGGTGAGGCCGACTTCCAACTGCAATGCGACCTGGCGACGTGGGGATACTGCGCGCCGGGGCCGCTGGTCCTGGCGGCGACGGACACCACCGACGGCGTCGTCATCGCCGGGCCCAGCGTAGCGGTGGCGACCTACACCCTGGGTTTCAGCGGCCAGCGCTACAGCGGCGGATCGGCCGCTCTCAGCGCCACGGGCCTCCCGGCGAACCAGCCGGTGACGGCCGCCACCTTCAACGGCCAGCCCGTGACCCTGAGCGGCAACTGCACCACGGACGCCAACGGAGCCCTGGGAGCGGGCGGTACGTGCGGCTTCACCGTCCCGGCCGGCACGGCCGGCACCCGCTACCCCGTGGTGCTGACCATCCAGGGACTCCAGTTCCAGGGCAGCTTCGCGCTGCAGACCGGGCCCGCGAACACCCCGGCGGCGATCGCCGCCACCGCAGGCGGCGGCCAGAGCGCGACGGTCGGGACGAACTTCGCAAGCGACCTTCAGGCCACGGTCACCAACGGCAACGCCCAACCGGTCGGGGCCGGCACATCGGTCGCCTTCACGGTCCGCACCGGTGCCGGCGGGGCCGGCGGCACCTTCTTGATGAGCGCGACGGTACCGACGGACGACCACGGCGTGGCCACGGCCCCGGTCCTCAGCGCGAACACCACCGCGGGCAGCTTCACCGTGGAGGCCGCGGCCGGCAGCGTTTCGACCACCTTCACGCTGACCAACACGGCCGGCGCGCCGGCGACGACCACGGCCACGGCCGGGGGTGGGCAGACCGCGTCCATCGGCGTGGCGTTCACAAACCCGCTCCAGGCGACCGTCACGGACGCCCACGGCAACCCCGTGGACCACGCGACCGTCGTCTTCACGGCACCCCCCAGCGGCGCCGGCGGTAGCTTCACGGGCGGCGCGACAACGGCCGACGCCCAGACCAACGCCGACGGCGTGGCCCAGGCTCCGACCCTGACCGCCAACGCCACACTGGGAACGTTCACCGTCGCCGCCACCGTCGCCGGCGTGTCGACGCCCGCCAACTTTTCCCTCACCAACACCGCCGGCGCGCCCGCGTCGCTCGCGGCCACGGCCGCAAGCGGCGGTTTCCTCCTGGTGGGCGGCTATGCATCATCCGTGTCGGCCAACGGCCTCTACCTGAAGGCGACCGTCCGGGACCGGCAGGGCAACCCCGTGCAGAACGCGCAGGTCACCTTCACGGCACCCGGGTCGGGGGCCGGCGCCACGTTCGGCCGGACCGACGCCGTGTCTGCGATGGCGGCGACGGACAGCCAGGGCGTGGCGACAAGCCCCTTCCTCGTCGGGAACGCCACGCCCGGCCGTTACAGCGTGACGGCCACCGTGCCGGGCGTGGCGCTGGCGGCTGTGTTCGCGGTTGACAACGTGCCAGGCGTGGCCGACGCAAACTCAACCTGCACCTTTGCGGACCTGCGGACGCTCATCGGCGCCGGCGGCACCATCTTGGACGCGTGCCGCAACATCGACATGACCGGGCAGATCACGCTGTCTGCCGGTGACGGCGTGCGGTTGGTGGGATCGCCGGGGGCCGCGTACCAGTCTGCGGCGCAGCTCCGCTGCACCGCAGGCAACCGCCTTTTTGACGTGGAGGGCGGCCACCTGGCGCTCACGGATCTGCAGCTGGCCTACTGCGGATCGGGGCTCGCGGCCGACGGACCGTCCGGCCTCGACGGCCAGCCGGGGCAGAACGGGACCAACGGAGCCGGGACCGCGGGCGGCACGGGCATGCCCATTCCAGGGCCCGGACTGGCCCCGTACAACGGCAAACCGGGCGGTACCGCCCAGGGGGGCGCGCTGTATATCGCCGTCGGCAGCACGGTGACGATCACCGACAGCACCTTCGTCGGCGATGGGGTGACGGGCGGCAATGGCGGCACGGGTGGCAACGGCGGCAACGGGGGTATCGGCGGGGGTGGCGGCGGCACCGCGGGAGGACCCGGGATGCCGGGTGGAAATCCGGGCGGCCGCGGCGGCGACGGCGGCTTCGGGGGAAGCGGCGGAGCGGGCGGTAGCGCCCAGGGCGGGGCGATCTACAACGCGGGCGCACTCATCCTTGTGGACAGCACGTTCAGCGGCGACACCGCGCAGGGCGGTTCCGGCGGACTCGGCGGGACCGGCGGCGCGGCGGGAACCGGGGGGGACGGCCACGACGGCTACCAGGGGCTCGGCCACATGCTCTGCCAGAGCGGCGGCAACGGCGGGCTGGGCAGCGATGCCGGCGGCGGCGGCAATGCGGGTGCCGGGGGCGCGGGCGGCCCGGGGGGCAACGGTCAGGGCGGCGCGATCTATAACGCGGCGACCGGAACCCTGACGATCACGGGCGGATCCTTCGGATTCAACTGGGCCGACGGGGGCGACGGCCAGCTTGGGGGTGACTCGGTTGGTAAGGAGCTGGGGGGCGCCTCTCCGGGCTTCGGCGGCACGGACGGGGGCATCCCGGGCAACGGCGGCGGAGGGGGCGCTCCCGGGTGGCCTCCGCTGGGGGTGAGCTGTCCCAAGGGCAGCAAACTGAACTATGGCCGGCAGGGCATGGGCGGTGCGTCCGGCCTGGGCGGCAACGGCGGCGCGGGGGGGCCTGGCGGCAACGGCGGCGTCGCAGAGGGCGGGGCGATCTACAACCTGGGAACGCTGGCCGTGACCGACACCGCCTTCGGGACCGTGGCGGCGGGCGGCAACGCCGCGCGCGGCGGAGAGGGCGGGGGTGGTGGGTATGGCTCCAGCGGCGGCTATCAAAACAAGACCGGCGGTTATGGTAAGCCGATGGGCCTGCCGGCAGCGGGCGGCGCGGGTGGTGCGGCCGGAGCCGGCGGCGCCGCCGGCGGTGCGTTCGGCGGCGCCATCTACAGCCTGACCGCCCCGACCCTGACCGGCGTGACCATGGGGCAAAGCGGCAATGCCGTCCAAAACACGGCGTACGGTGCCTCCGGCGGCAGCCCGGGCGATCCCGGCGTGGACGGCAAGGGCAAGGCCGCAGCCAAGGGCGTTGCGGGACCGGATGCCGGCGGCATCGGCAATGACCTGTACGTCGTCTCCACGGCGGCGGGCCAGAACACCCTCGCCGGACCCGTGATCACCACGGCGAGTCTGCCGGACGGCCAGACCGGATCGCAGCTGTGCGTGCCGCTGCAGGCGGCCGGCGGCAACCCACCGTACGCCTGGTCGCTGGGGGCGGGCGCGCCCGGCTGGCTAGCCATCGACCCGGACCTGCCCTGTTTGATCGGCACCCCGCCCGCGGCGGGGGTGTTCTCCGTTCCGGTGAGCGTCACCGATTCGACGCCGCTGCCGGATGGCGGGCACGGGATCACGGCCACCACGTGGCTCGCGCTGCCCGTTACGGTGGCTGCGGCGCCCGTGGTGGGCGACGCCGCCGCGTCGGCAACCGGCGGCACGGCGACGGCCGGAGGCGCCGGCACCGGCGACACCCAGACCGTGGCCACGGCCAGCGGAGGCTCGGGGACGGTGTCGGTGGTGCAGTATGGCGGCATCCCGGGCGCGGAGACGGGCCAGAGCAACACCGCGATCGGTACCAATGTGCCGACCTTTCAGAGCAACGGCACCTATTTCGACGTGGCGGTGTCCAGCGGAAGCACGTTCCAGTCCGTCACGATCACCGAGTGTCAGATGGAAAAGCAGGACTTGGTGGAGTGGTTCGACACCGCCAGCCGCGCATGGGAACCGGTCTCCCCGCAGAGCTTCGACCCCAGTAGCGGCTGCGTGAGCGTCGGCCCGCTCAACAACACGACCAGTTCCCCGCTCGTCAGCCAACTGACCGGCACCGTCTTCGGCGTGGCGGTACAGACGACCGCGCTCGGCCCCGGCGACCGTCTTACCTTCACGCCGCAACCCCTGGCCGCCGCCGGCAGCCTGCGCGCCGGCCAGGCGGTCGACGGCACGCTCTATGTCCAGAACGCCTCGGGCGCCCCGCTGCCGGATGCGGAGGTCTATCTGTCGGCGGATGCGGGCAACGCCGGCACGGTGTCGGCGGGCGCGGGCGGCACCGTTCTCACCGACACACCCCAGCCGATCGCCGCGGACGCCGGCGGTGGCATCGTGATCTCCTACGAGGCGCCCAGCACCCTGCCGGGCATCGGGACGGACACCGTCACGGCGGCGAGCGACGGCGGGGCCACGCCGCTGATCCGCGCTCAGAACACCTATACCTTCGCCGCTCCCGCAACCGTGGTCGGCGACACCGTCACCGCCGAGGCCTCACCGTCCAGCGCTTTGCCAGGCAGCCAGGTGCCCGTCTTCGGTGCCGTGCGCACGGCAGCGGGCCAGCCCGTATTCCACGCCTCGGTCGCACTCCTGGCGCCGGCCGGCAGCTTCGACCCGGCGATCGCGGTCACGGGGGCCGACGGCACGTACCAGGCGTTGTTCACCCTGCCGGCGCAGCCGGGGGCTGTGACCCTCACCGCGCAGCTCCAGGGCACGGCGGCGGGAGCCGGCGCGAGCACCGTCGTCACATCGCTTGGCGTCGCGAACTTCGGACCCGTGGCCGCGCCGGGCGGCGGCAGCGTCGCGAGCGCCGGTGTGGGCTCGACCGGCGGCACGCTGACGACGCCCGACGGCGACTTCCAGATGACGGTGCCGGCCGGGTCGGTGCCCGCCGGCCAGGAGTTGTGGGTCGGCGAGGCGGCCTCCGGCGGTCCGCCGGCCGCACTGCCGGCGCTGCCACCGCGCACGGTCCTGGCGAGCCCGGTGTTTGTCCTCAGCGGCGCCGGCGTCGGCGGGTCCCCGGTGGCCACGCTGCGTTACGCCGTCGCCGCTCTGGGGGGGCGGGCACCCGGGCGGCTCGCGGTGTACTTCACGACGAGCGGCACGTGGCACGCCCTACCCACGGCCGTGGACCCGGTGGCGGGCACCGCGCGCGCCGCGGTACCCGCCACCGGCTCGCTGGTGGTGCTGGCCGCCACCGCCACGTACCCCGACGTGCCCGCACACTACTGGGCCGGCCCAGCCCTCGACACCCTCACGGGCATGGGGATCCTCCAGGGCTTCCCCGATGGAAGCCTGCGACCGGAGAACCCCGTGACCCGCGCGGCGTTCGTCAAGATGCTGGATCTGGCGCTGGGGTTGCAGCCGACGGCGCCCCCCCCGGCCTTCGCCGACGTGCCGGCGGACGCGTGGTACGCGGGATTCGTCGGGGCCGCGGTGCGGGCGGGCGTGGTCGCGGGGGTCTCACCCTCGCGCTTCGCGCCCGATGCGCCCGTGACCCGGGAGCAAATGGCCGTGCTGCTGGCGCGGGCGCTCGGACTGCGCGGTGGCGCGACGCCCCGTTTCGTGGACGCAGCAGACGTCGACGGCTGGGCGCAGGCCGGCGTGCAGTCCGCCGCCGGCGCGGGATACATGCAGGGTTTGCCGGGCGGCGCGTTCGACCCCCTGGGTGTGGTGACGCGCGCACAGGCGGCCGAGGTGCTCGCACGGGTGGTCGCCGCCAGGGCCCCCTCGGCGGGCGGCTGAGTCGGCAGGGGCGCGAAGGCGCAGCCCGCGCGGGAACCCGCTGGCCGCGCGTTCGTGGAGGGCACGGACGCATTGGCAGTTCGTCGTCCTTGCATTCGGGAGCCACACGTCGCACAATGCGAATATGGTTGGCGTTGCGCTCGAGTCGCAGCGTGGTGTGTTGCTGCAAGTACCATGCGGTATGGTACGGCAGCCGCCCTCGTCGGCGCTCGCCCCGGCCGGCGCGCCCTCGCCAAGCTCAGTCCGGTGCCACTTCCAGGAATGCGTCCGTGCCCTCCACGAACGCGAACGCCTCTCCGACGTGCTCCCCGCCGACCTCCGCACGAAGGTGCTCCGCCGGGGACTCCTTCCCCAGCTACCCGACCTCGGCCCCCTGCCGTGGGGGTGCAATACGGGAGTGCGCAGGATAGTAATATGTAGGCGTCGCAGGAAAGGAAGCCCACCTCGACGTAACGCACATTCGATGTGCCGCCCAGGACGCGCCGCAGTGCTTGCCGGGCGGCCCGTCAGCGAACGTATGCAGCATCGCGAAGGGATGGCGGAGCGAGACGGGTATGCCACGGATCCAGCTTGGGCTGGGCCCAAGGGTTGGCCAACGGCACCCCCGCTTCAGAACCGCTGAAACGTCCAGGACTGCTTGCTCGGCGCCGATCCGGTTATCCGACAGCCAGTATGCGTTGCCGCAACGGGGCGATGTCGCTGGAACGAGGCACAGTTCCGGGACCAGCCGGCATACGGGAATCGACCCGACCGTGGGCGCACACAGCCTGCTGCACAAGGGGGCCGCAGCGATGGCGAAAGCGAACCCGGTGGTCGTCGTCACAGGCCCTGGTCCGACCAGTGGTACGAGCCTGTCGACCGCGGCGGGCGGATTATGTTTGCGGCGGATACTTTGGAAACGAATCCCTGCTTCGGATTGGAATAGACATCCATGACAAGGGGATCCGGGGCTAAACACCCGGTGGTCGGAGCGTACCCACGGGCAATCCCCCTCTCACCAGAGCTGGCGATGGCCCTGCAACCGTCCGCAAAACATCCGCCCGCCACAAGAGCCCATCGTACGAGCGCGACCGCAAACCGCCACCGTACGGTGACCCGGAGCCGAGACGATTCCGAAGTCCGCGAGATGTCCCTATGGAGTGAATCTGGCGCCACGCCCGAGGAAGCCCTCATCCGGCCGACCCCGCGGCCAGCCCCACGGGGTCGGCCGGATGAGGCAAGATCCGAACCGGGTGCCCTGAGTGCGGAGGCGCTGTTTTCCCAAGAAGTGCATAGGATCCCCCTTCTCTCGCGCGAGCAGGAGCGGGAAGTCGCCGAACGCGCCGCCGGCGGCGATGAGCAGGCGCAACATACGCTCGTACTGAGCAATCTGCGGCTGGTAATGATGGCGGCGCGCCGCTATAGAGGCTGCGGCCTTGAGCACGAAGACCTGATCCAAGAGGGCAACATCGGATTGCTGCGAGCGACACGCGACTTTGATCCGCGCGAGGGAGTCCGATTCGCCACCTATGCCATGTGGTGGATCCGCAACGCCATCACCATCGCCATTGCGAACAAAGGACGAACCGTGCGGCTCCCCGCGTATGTGCACGACATGATTCGCCAGTTAAAAACAGCCGAGAACACCCTGTGGCAGCAGCTGGGGCGTGAGCCAACCCGTGCCGAGATCGGCGCCAAACTGAGGCTCTCGGTCGACACCGTGGATGTCCTTCACACCGCAATGTTGGAACCACTGAGTCTGTTCGACATCAGTCCCCTAGAGGAAAGCGAGATGCTCTTGCCCGACCGGCATGCCGAAGATCCGCTGGATGTCGTCTGTGAGGGGCAATTCCAGCAGGCGTTGGCGCAGGCGCTGACCGAGGCCATGGGCCGCATCCCCCCCCGTCTGCAGACCGTTCTGCGACTTCGCCACGGGATGGACGTGCGGGGTCCGCTCACCCTGGAGGCCATCGGAAAGATCCTCGGGGTGAATCGCAGGCGCAGTCACCAACTTGAGCATAAAGCCTACCGACTACTGCGGTCACCGGTGAGCATCCGCAAGCTTGACGGCTT
The DNA here is from genome assembly GCA_027335515.1 of Clostridia bacterium. Next base: position 13,508 of record DAHWHT010000116.1, on the reverse strand, counting down.
CCTTTCGTAAAATCGGGGGTGAACACGGGGCGCGTCAACCAGCGCCGGCACGCAAGCGCGAAACGCGAGAACCGGCACAAACGACGCGCACCGCACACCCACCAGCGGGACGTGTGCCCGCATAACGGCAAGTCCGTCTTCAACATCCCAGCAGACCAGCCGCGGGCAGCCGGGTGCTGCCATACCAACCACCTTGCACGTGGGCTCGCGTCGGATACCCGCCATCCCCTACACCGACTTGGCGAGCCTGTTCGCCCGCGACCGTGCCCACGTGGCAGCTTTCCTCAGTCCCGACGCAGTGCGACAATCGGGTCCAACCCGGCGGCGCGCGCGGCGGGGTAGGCACCAAAGACGACCCCGACCACCAGCGAAAAGGAGAAGGCGATGACCACCGTGCTGGGCAGGATGAGGTCCTTCCAGCCGGCAAAGTGCGCCACCGCCCCCGATCCGCTGACGCCCAGCAGCACCCCGACCAGCCCGCCCGTCGCCGAAAGCGCCACCGCCTCGGAGAGGAACTGCCCCAGGACGTCGTTGAAGCGGGCCCCCAGCGCCTTGCGCAGGCCGATCTCCCGCGTCCGCTCCGCCACCGAGACCAGCATAATGTTCATGATGCCGATCCCGCCGACGATCAGGGAGATGGCGGCCGTCCCACCCAGCAGGTAGGTGAAGGTCTGGCGGTTGCCCTGCACCGTGCTCAAAAGCGCGTCCTCCGAAGACACCTGCACCGCCTGCGGATTGTTGTCATACAGCGCGCTGTAGTAGCGGGTGAGTTCGTCCACCGCCAGCGGAGCGACCGCCGTGGAGGCCACCTGGGCGTCGATCTCGCTCACCTGGGTCGTCTGCAGCAGATTCTCCGCCGTCGTCACCGGGATGAAGACAACGTTGTCCTGGTTCTGGCCGAAGGCCGCCCCCTTGGGCGCCATCACCCCGATGACCGTGAACGTCGAGCCGTCGATGCGCACCTGCTGACCCAGCGGGTTCAGGGCGCCAAACAGGTTGGAGGCCACCGAGTGCCCCAGATCGACGACGTAGTTCTCCTGGGACACGTCCGTCGCCGAGATGAAGCGCCCCTTGGCCACCGGGGCGTTGCGCAGCGTCGGCCACAGCTGGTCGACCCCGACGATCGGCCCACCCTGGCTCTGACCGCCAAAGACCACCGGCCCGCCGGAGTTGATCACCGGCATCGCCACCTTGACCAGAGGGGACACCTGCGGCAGGCGGGCGGCGTCGTTCAAGGTCAGGTTGACGCCCGGGCCGGGGCTGATGAACAGCAGGTTTGCGCCCAGGCTTTCGATGCGGGCCGTCACCTGGGCACTGGCCCCGTTGCCCGCCGCCACCAGGGCGATGACCGCGGCCACGCCGATCGTCACCCCGAGCATCATCAGGAGCGAACGGGCCAGGTTGGCGACAATGCTCTGCCACGCCATGCCCAGGATGTATCGCGCCTTGCGCACGCGGCCGTCCCTTCCTTCCTCGCCTCGCCTTGCCTCGCATCCGACCACCCCGGAGCCCGCGGCGGCTAGGGGCGGCGCGTCACGGGCGCCCGGTGGGACACGACCGCCTTGTGGTGCTGCACCCGGCCGCGCAGGTTGACGCCCTTGGCACCCTTGAGCGCACTCAGGCTGGAGGTCAGAACCTTTTCCCCCGCCGTCAGCTTCCCCTTGACCTGCGCGTCGAGCTGGTCGGTCAGCCCCACCGTGACCGGGACGTGCACCGTGCTGCCGTCGGGCTGGACGACGACCACGAAGTGCTTGGCCTTGCCCGTCAGGTGCAGGGCCTGCAGCGGCACGATCAACGCGTTCTTGGCGGTGCCCAGGACGATCGTCACCACCGCCGCCATCCCCGGCCGCAGGGCCGGCTCCGGCTGCGGAATGATGACCTGCGCCTGGAAGTTGGCCACGCCGTTGACGTTCGTGCCCTCCGGCGCCAGCAGGTACAACTGCCCCTTGAACGTCTTACCCGGCGCGGCCGTCGCCGTCACCGTCGCCACCATGCCGACGTGGACCTGGTTCACATACAGCTGAGACAGCGGAAAGAACACCAGCAGCTTGCTGTAGTCGCCGATCGTCATCAACGGCGTGCCCGGCCCCACCGGTTGACCCGAGACAGCCTGGATCCCACTGATGGTCCCACTGACCGGGCTGCGCACCACCAGCCCGTGGTCGATCGTCAGATCGCGCTGCACGGCCCCCTGCAGCTGCTGCACCCGGATCTCCTGCTGCTGCAGGCTGAAGGGCAGCGAAATGTTGTTGGCCTGCTGGTTGACCTGCAGTGCCGACAGCGCGTGCTGGGCCTGGGTAAGGCTCTGGCGCGCCGACGTCACCGCGTCGGCCAGCGAACTGGAGGAGACGGTGGCGATCACCTGGCCGGCCGTCACCGTCTGGCCCACCTGCACCCCCAGCGTCTGCAGCGTACCGCCGACCTGGGTCACGGCGTTCACCGCCGCGGGACTCGCCAACTGGCCGGCCAGCCCCGTCAGCCAGGTCTGGCTGGAGGCGGTGGTCTCAACCGAGGCCGTCACCGGCATGCCCGGCAGCCAGCCGCCGGGGTTGGTCAGGGTGACGTCCACCTGATAGGAGGGCACACCCTTGATCGTCTGGTCCGGCGTCGGCGCCACCGAGGACACCGCACCCTGGGTGTTGCCGCCGTTGGCAAAGACGATCGCCGCCTGGCCGGGTTTGATCGACCCCACCTGGGTCTGGGCTGCCTGCAACTGCGCCTGCAGAACCCCGGTGCGCACGATCGACGCCACCGCGGCGCCGCTGGCCACCGACGCGCCGCGGCTGACGTTGACGGCGCCCACGGTGCCCGAGATCGGCGCCAGCACCTGCTGATCGGACTGTTGGGCGCTCACCGCCTTGCCGTACGCATACTGCGCCTGCTGGACCCCGAGTTCGGCGGACGTCAACGCGGCCTGCTGGGGCTGGGTGTCTGCGGCGCTGGCCTGCATCTGCTGCAGTTGCAACTGGGCCGACCGCAGGTTGCTCTCGTCGATCGTCGTCTGCTGCTGCTGGGAAGGGTTGACGAGGTGGAACAGCACCTGGCCCTGGGTCACCTGCTGCGACGTGTTCCAGTTGAAGGGCAGCAGGGTGCCGTTCACCCCCACCCCCACACGCACCTCGGTCTCCTGCAGGGCCTGCACCGTGCCGGTCGCCGTCATGGTGCTGGAGATGGTGCCCTTGCGCACGGCAGCCGTCTGCAACAGCTTGGCCGGCCGGGCGGCCGCCCGCACCACCCGCTGGTGGTACCACCAGGCGCCGCCCGCGACCACCACCAGCGCCGCCACGATCCCCCACACATACCGCCGCATCGTCCGACCTCCCCAGTGTTCGCTCCGATCCGACCGGTCCCGCCGACCCGCGAATCGGCTCACGCCCCCTGAGGGCGCGACTCGGCCTCTTCAGGGGCGTCCGCCCGCAACTGCGCGTCCACCGGCTCGTCGGACAGCACCCGCCCGTCCAGGATGCGCACGATGCGGCGACAGTGTTGGGCGATGCGCTCGTCGTGCGTCACCATCACCACGGTCATGCCGCGGTCGTTCAACTGCTGGAACAGCGCCATCACCTCGCGGCCCGAGCGCGAATCCAGGTTGCCGGTCGGCTCGTCCGCCAAAAGCAGCTGCGGCCGGCCCGCCAGGGCACGCGCCACGGCCACGCGCTGCTGCTGACCCCCGGACAGCTGGGTCGGCACGTGGTGCAAACGGTCGGCCAACCCCACCGACTGCAACGCCTCCAGCGCGGCCGCGCGGCGGGAGCGGTCGGAGTCGCCACGGTAGACCAGCGGCAGTTCCACGTTGCCGAGCGCCGTCAGCCGCGGCAGCAGGTTGTAACTTTGAAAGACAAAGCCGATCATGCGGTTGCGCACATCGGCAAGTTGGTCGTCCCCCAGACGGGAGACGGAGCGTCCGCTCAGGTGGTACGTGCCGTCGGTCGGCCGGTCGAGACACCCAAGCACATTCATCAGGGTGGACTTGCCGGAGCCGGACGGCCCCATGATGGCCACCATCTCACCCGGCCAAACCTGCAGGTCCACCCCCGCCAGGGCGCGCACCACCACGCCCCCCAGGCGGTAGACCTTGGTGATCCCCTTGAGGTCGAGCACCGCGACGGGGTCCTTGCCCTTGCCCCGCCCCGACTCTGCCCCCACCGCCGCCTTTGCCAGCGGGCCCACCTCCCCCATGCATCCCGGATCCCCCAACCACACCCTAGCATCCGGTTGTGACGTGCTCGTGAATGGGACGCAGGGCCGGCGGTCCGCGGTCACAACCCGTCGGCGGATCCGCCATAGGTGAACTTGTAGCCCACCCCCCAGACGGTTTGAATGCGCCACGGCGGCTCCCCCCGCTGCCCCCATGCGTCGGCAAGCTTGCCGCGGATGCGCGCGACATAGGCGTCGACCAACCGCGCGTCCACGGCCGTCGCGCCGCCCCAGGCGCGATCGATCAACTGCCCCCGGGTCAGGGCCCGGTTGGACGCCTGGGCCAGCGCATACAGCAGATCGACCTCCCGCCGCGAAAGGCCGACGGACGTGCCATTCACCGTGGCCTGCGGCGGAACGAGGCGCACACACAGCGGACCACACACCCACGGCGGACCGCCGTAGCGGCCCGAGCGGCGCAGCAACGCCCGAATCCGGGACACCACCTCTTCGGTGTCAAACGGCTTGACCACGTAGTCGTCGGCGCCGAGGTCGAAGGCGCGCGCCTTGGCGGCGCCATCCCCCATCGCCGTGAGCACGAGCACCGGAACGTCGCGCTCGGAGCGCACGCGCTCCAAAACCCTGAAGCCGTCCGCCCCAGGCAGGCGCAGGTCCAGCACGATCACGTCGGCCCGCATGCGCCCCACATCCGCCAGGGCCACCCCGCCGTCGGCGTAGCGGCGCACCCCGAAGCCGGCCTGCGACAGCTGCATCTCAAGCATTTGGGCGACGGCGTCGTCGTCCTCGATCACGGCGACCTGCGAACCCGCGGCTTGCTCTGCCAACGCCCGTCCCCCGTCCCCACCACTCCGGGCTGGGTCCGCGACCCTCAGTCCGCCCCGGGTGCTCCGGCCTCCAGGCCGGGGGACGGGATCGCCGCGACCCGCACAACCCCGAGGCGCGCGAGCCACTGGCTGAACTGCGTAAACACGCTGTACATGACGGGTACCACCACCAGCGTCAGGAGGGTCGAGGTGATCACCCCGCCGATCATGACGTCGGCCATCGGCTGGCGGTCCTCCGACCCGGCCCCGTTGCTGATGGCCAGCGGCAGCATGGCAAACACCATGGTCGCCGTCGTCATCAGGATCGGCCGCAGCCGCACCGACCCCGCCTCCAGCAGCGCCTCATACAGCGCATACCCGCGCGCCCTCAGGGTGTTGGTGTAGTCGACGAGCAGGATGGCGTTCTTGGCCACCAGGCCCATCAGCATGATCAGGCCGATGAACGAGAAGATGTTCAGGGTCTGCCCCGTGGCCATCAGGCCCAGCATGGCGCCGACCGTGGCCAGCGGCAGGGTGAGGATCAGGATCAGCGGATAGAGCAGCGACTCATACAGCGCCGCCATCAGCATGTACATCAGGATGATGGACAACGTGAAGGCCTGCCCCAACGGACCGAAGGCGGATTTCTGCTGGGACACCTGACCGCCGAAGGTATAGGCGTAACCGGGGGGCAGCGCCATCGTGTGCATGACCGCCGCGGCCTCAATCGCCACCCTGCCGAGGTTGTTGCCCTTGACCGAGGTCAGGACGCTCACCGTCAGCTGGCGGTTGACCAAAAGGAGCTGGGCCGGTGCGTTGGTATGGCGCACATGCATCAACTGGCTCAGGGGCACCGTGCCATGCGGCGTCGGGATGGGCAGGTCGGACAGTTGGGTGTTGCTGAGGCTGGAGCCATTGTTCAATTGGACGTAGATCGGAATCTGCTGCGCGTTCGTCGACGGCTGCAGGTAGGTGACGACCCGCCCGCCGACCGCCTCGGCGACCACCGATCCAATCTGGCCCGGGCTCACCCCGAGGTAGTTGGCCTCGGAGCGGCTGATGGTCAGGCTCAACTGCGGGCTCGGCTTGAGGGCGTTGCTGCTGACATTGAAGACCCCCGGGAGGTTGTGCAGCTTGGCCTCCACCTGCGTCGCCAGCGACTGCAGGGTCGTCAGGCTTGGCCCCGTCAACTGGATCTGCAGCGCGCGACCGCCCGCGATGACCAGCGGATTCTGCACGGCGACGTGCGCCTGCATGCCGGGGTAACGCTTGGCGAACTTGAGCACCTGCGGCTCATAGTAGGTGAAGAGGTTCGGCCGCTGGCCCTTGGGTTTGAGGTCGACCGTGATCTGGCCCACCCCGGTGCCGGTTCCGAGCCCGCCGCCGAATCCGGCGGAGTCGTAGACAGCGGTCACACCCGGCAGCTTCTGGATCCGGCCCGCCAGGGCGTGGATGTCCGCCTGACTCGCCGCCAGCGTAACCGTCGGCGGGAAGCGCACCTGGACCGTGAAGGATCCGATGTCCTCCTTCGGGGAAAAGGTGGTGCCGACCAACCCCAGGGGTACTGCGGCGAGGCTGAAACCGAGGGCCGCAACCCCGATGAGCAGCACCAGGCCCCGGTGGCGCAGGGCCCGTGCCAGCACGCGCCGGTACGACGCCACCAGACGCTCATAGCCCCGCTCCCAGGCCGCGGCAAATCCACCGCCCCGGCGCCGCCGCGCCGCGCGGGTGGTCACGGCCCCGGCGGCCGCCGCCTGCGACGGCCCGCCTGCCGCGTCGCCCGCCTGGAGGGCATCGGCCTCCCGGGCACCCTCGGCGGCGGGCGTGCGGGGCTTGAGCCAGCGCGACGCCAGCATCGGCGTCAGTGTGAAGGAGATGAAAAGCGAGATCAGCGTCGCCGCGGTGATCGTCAGGCCGAACTCGCGAAACAACTGTCCGACGTTGCCCGAAACGAACGCCGTCGGACCGTAGACGACCACGTCGGTGAGGGTGATCGCGACCGCCGCGGCGCCGATCTCCATGCGGCCCTTGTATGCGGCATCCTTGACCGCCTCACCCAGCGCGACGTGGCGGTTGATGTTCTCGAGCACCACGATGGCGTCGTCGACCAGAATACCGATCAAAAGCGACAGTGCCATCAACGAGATCAGGTCGAGGCTGAAGTGCAACGCATACATCACCGTGAAGGTCATGATCAGCGAGGTCGGGATGGCCAGCAGCACGATCACCGTGTTCTGGATGCGGTGCAGGAACACCATCAGCACCACACCGGTGATCAGCACGGCCAGCAGGAGGTCGAACTCGACCCCGCCAAGGGACGCCCTCGTGAAGCGCGTGATGTTCCCCACGACGGCGAAATGCGCCCCGGGCGGCAGCGAGGGTGTGATGCGCGCCAGTTCGGCGTGCACGGCGTTGTTGACGGCCAGCGAGTTCGCGGTGCTCTGGGCGGTCACGACCAACCCGACCGCGGGCTTGCCGTCCAGTTGGGCCACCGACCCCTGCTGGGCAAAGCCCATCGTCACCTTGGCGACATCGCCCAACGTGACGTCGCCCCCGGGACGCTTGGCGACCACCGTGGACTCGATCTGTGAAAGAGAGCGAAAACGGCCGCTGGTGCGCGCCAGGTAGGTGGTGCCGTTTTGGACGATCGATCCGGCCGGGGTGCTGGCGTTGTTTCCCGACAGCGTGCCCATGATCTGGGCCAGGCTGACCCGATACTCCTGCATGCTCGTCGGATCGACCATCACGTTGACCTGGGTCTGGCGCCCGCCGACCACGTTGACCGCCGCGACGCCCGACACCTGATCGAGGGCCGGGGCGACCTGGGTGGTCGCCAGGCTATACAGCTGCGCCTGGGTCAGCGGTCCGGAGAGCGCGATGTTCATCAGGGGCAGGGCCGACGGATTCGCGGCGGTGACCACCGGGGCCAGAGCCCCGGGCGGAAAGGCCCGCGCCGCGCGCGACAGGGCCTGCGAGACGTCCACCGAGGCGATGCTGGTGTTGGTACCCGTCACGAACTGCAGGGCCACCGTACCGCGCCCGGGGGCGGCGATCGCCGTCATGTTGGCCACGCCGGTCACGTTGGAAAGGGCCTGTTCCATCGGGGCGACCACCAGGCGCTCGACATCGGTCGGACTCGCGCCCGGGTAGGCGATGGTGGCGCGGACGAAGGGAAAGTTCACGTTGGGCAGGCGGCGCACCGGCAGGCGCGTGAACGAGATCAGGCCGGCGATCACCATGGCCCCGATCACCATCAGAATCGTCACAGGCCGTTGGATGGCGATCCGCGTCAGATTCATCCCGCGCCACCCCCCGCCCCGGCCTTGGCGCCGCCGCCGCCACCGCCGCCCTTCAGGCCGCCACCGCCGCCACCGCCGCCACCACCGGCGCCACCACCACCGGCGCCACCACCACCGGCGCCACCACCACCGGCGCCACCACCCAGTTTGACCTTGCCCAGCTTGCCGGCGGCGCCGCCGCCCTTGCCCAGCCGGCCGGCCTTCTTAGCGCCTTTGGCCGCCTTGCCGCCCTTGCGGCGGACCCGCTTCTTGCCGGCACCGGCCTTGGCGCCGGTCGCGGCACCTCCGCCGCCCGCCGCTCCGGACAGCACCGTACCGGCCGCACCCTTGACCGTCGACCGCACCGGGAAGGCCTTCGGCCTCGGCACGCGCGTCATCGTAACGACCACGCGGTCGCCCGCGGCCAGGAAGCTGCCGCTGCCGGGGAGCAGCACCACCTCACCCGGCTTGAGGCCCGAGCGCACCTGGGTCCAGGAACCGCTGGCGTATCCGGTCTTCACAGCCACTTCCCGCACGGTGCCGGCCAGGGTCTTGGCCCGCTTGGAACCGGATGTGGATGTGGATGTGGATGTGGTCCCGGTCTTGGCACGGCCCTTACCCGCCGCGGCGCGCTTGGCCCGGTTCGCCCGCTTCCGAACCCGGCGCCCTTTGGACGTCTTGGCCGCCTTGGACGTCTTGGACGTCTTGGCGGTCGACGCGGCGCCGGTCGCGGCGGAGGCATGGGCGGCCTTGGAGGAGGACTTGGATGCGGTGGAGGGCGCGGACGTGGAGGACGCCGTGGAAGAAGCCTTCCCGGAGGCCGACCCGCCGGACTTGGCCTTGGACGGAGAAAGCACATACACAAAGGATCCCTTGCTGCCCGTCTGCAGCGCGGCGGTCGGCACCAGCGTGGCACCGGCGACCCGTCTGGTCAGCAGGGACACCTGGGCCGCCTCGCCGGTGGCCAGGATCGCGTTGGGTTGATCGGGGGCCACGGTGACCTGGAAGGTGAGACTCGCAAGGTTCCCGGTCGGGGCGATGCCGACGACGTGGGCCGGTATGGCGCGCTTGGGAGCGGCCGAACTGTAGATGACGGCCGGCTGGCCGGGATGGACCTGCGTGCGGTCCCGCTGCGGCACCGGCCCGACGACCTCCAGGATGTCGCTTTGCAGGGTCGCGAGCGCGGCACCGGCCCCGACCGTCGCCCCCACACGCGCCAGCGCCGGATTGACGGCGACCAGCTTACCGGAGACCGGCGCCGTCACGGTCAGGCGCCCGGCGGTGATCTGCGCCAGTTGGGCATTGCCCTGCGCCGCGTTCGCCGCGGCCTGCATGCTTTCCAGGGTGGCGGGCGTGTAGGGGTGTTCGACGGCCTGCACGCGGGCCTGCGCGGCCGCCACGGCCGCAGCGGCCATCTGCGCCGTCGCCGGACTCGGCCCCGCCTGCAGCGCCGCCAGGTTGGCCTGCTGGGCGGACACATTGGTCTGAGCCGCCTGCAGCGCATGCTCGGCATTGCTCACGGCGAGTTGCTGGCTGGCCTGGGCGACGTTCACCTGCGCCTGCGCCGAGGATAGCTGCGATTGCACCTGGGCCTGCGCCGCAGTCACCGCCTGCTGCGCCTTCTGCACCGCGGCCGTCTGGTCGGCCACGGCGATGTTGACCTGCTGCTGCAGGTTCTCCGCATACACCGAGCCGGTCACCGTCTGGGCCAACCCGCGGACGTACGCCTGCTCGGCACTGGCCACGGCGACGCCCTGCGGGCTTTGCGGCGATTCCACCGCCTGCAGGGCCTGCTGGGCGGTGACCAGGTTGGCGACGGCGGCAGAGGCGGGGGCGCCGTTTTGACCGTTGGCGGCCGCCTGCAACGTCGCCAGCGCCTGCTGGGCGTTCTGCAGGTTGACCGTTTGGGGGGCCTGGCCCGACTGGAGCGCCTGGAGGTTCGCCTGCGCGATCCCCTGCTGCGTCTCCGCCTGCTGCAACAGCATCACCTGCCGCTGCACCAGGATCGGGCTGGCCTGAAAGAGCGCGTGCAGGCGGGCCTCGGCCATGGTCAGCGCCGCCTTGGCCTGGGCGATGTTCGCCGGTAGGCCGCCCTGGCGCGCCTGTTGCAGTCGTGCCTGCGCGGCCTGGGCGTTGGCGGCCGCGATCTGCGCATGCAGGCTGACCGTCGGGTTGGTCAGGGTGAAGAGCGTCTGGCCCGTGTGGACGGTCTGACCCAGTTGCGCGTCCACGGCGGCAATCGTCCCGGCCACCCCCGGGGTGATGCGCACCGTATAGGTGCTGGCGACGTGACCGACCACCGGCAGGGTCAGCGTCAGGGGTGCCCGGATCACCCGGGCCCCCTGCACCGCGACCACGCCGCCGTGCTTACCTTTGCGGGTGGCCGTGGCGGGATCGCCGGGGTGCAGGGCCGCCAACACCAGTCCCCCGGTCGTCACGGCCGCAAGCGCCACCGCGGCGAGCGCCCCCTTGCGCCAAGCCATCTCTATCCCACCATCCTCACGATGATCGAAACCCGCCGACGCCGCCCTTCGCATCCACGCTAGCACCCCGGTGTGACGTCCCGATGACGGCCGACCGGAGTCAGCCGAGCACGAGCAGGCTGTGCGCCACCAAACCCTTCTTGGTCTGGCGAGCCCGGATGCGCACCGATGCGCCCACCCGCACCTGCGCCATGGACGCCGGCTGTGGCCTGCTTCCCTTTTGCGCCAGGCGCACCCGCGGGTGCCTGCCCAAAAGGAGCGTCACCACCGGACCCGAGGCGGGCGCCACCTGCAGCGACCCTGCAGCAACCGCCCGCACCGCACCCGCCACCGTCACGGCGGCGGCCTGGCGGCGTCGGCGGGCCGGTGCGCGCGCCGCCGACGCGGACGGGGGCCCGGACGACGAACGCACCGCGGCAGGGGCCGAAGCCTGCGCGGAGGGGACCGATCCGACGCCGGCGGCCGGGCGGCTCGCGGCCACGGCAGCCACGCCGGCGACGGCGGTAGTCAAAAGGTGCACGGAGCGCACCACCGCCCGCCCGGGTTCGATGGTCGCCGTCAGCGATACACCCTGTCCCGCCTGCAGCGGCACCGACACACCCGCGGCGGTCTGCGCGCGCACCGCGGCGGCCAGATCCACGGTCTGGATGCCCGTGGCGGTCTTGAGTGTGAGTGTGCCGGAGCCGACCCTGAGCACGGTGCCCCGCAGCTGCAGCGTGGCAGGCGCCGTGGCTGCCGACGACACCGCTGGAACGGCCGACGCGCCGCCCGATGCGGAAATAGAAGCCGTTGAAGCGGCGGGTGAGGCGGACGCGGAAGGCGGCTGGGCCGAGGCGGCGGCCGAACTGCAGGCCGTCAGCGACACCACCGCGGTGAGCACCGCGGCCAGACGGCCCGTCACCGAGGGATGCATCCGGCCCTCACCGGGCTGGAGCTGGGAAGCGGCATGCGACACGCGACACGACCCCCCTGCGGGCGAACTCCGGCGCCACACGCCGGGTGCGGGGCCCGGTGGCGGAGCGCGCCGCCCCGCCCGCAACCGCGGAACCCGACAACGGGCGTTGGTCCGGATGCGCCCCTGGCACATCCGGACCAACGGGGACACCACAGGGACGCCGACTGGAGTGCCGATCACCCTCCAGAGGCTTGCGACGTGGCCGCCACGGCGGTGACCTGCCCCTGGGCGTCGAGGGTCAGCTGCAGCGGGGTTCCCGCCGCCAGGGTGTTGGGCGCAACCGGCTGGCCGTTGGCGGCGAAGGTCGCGCCGGGGGCGAGGGTGTAGGTGACGGAACCGGACGGCGTGTTCAGCACCAGGCTGGTACCGGACAGCGACGCCAGCGTTCCTGCGGCCGCCCCAGCCGAGGCCGGCTGGCCCGCGGCGCTGTCGGCCGAGACGGCGGCCCCCTGGCCGGACTGCAGGGCGATGGTCACGGTATCCCCCGCTGCGAGCTGCGCCAGGGGCACCGGGCTGCCGTTGAGGAAGACCACCGCACCCGGCGCGATCGTCACCGTCTGCGGGCCGGTCGCGGTCTGGACCGTCAGGCTGCTCGGTCCGACCGACGTCACCGCACCGGCGACCACCGTCCCGGTGGAAGCCACCGGAGCGGGTCTGGCCTGTTCCGCCCGCTTGAGCAGCACCGCCAGGGCCGCGCGCGGGATCGGAGCCCCGGGGTTGTATCGCGCCGCCATGCCGCCGCGGAACAACCCGGCGGCCACGTCGCGGGCGACCCCTTCACGCGCCCATCCGGGGGTGCCGGCGCCGTGCGGCAGGGTGGCGAGGTCCGAAGCCTCCTGCGCACCCGTCACCGCCGGAAACCGGAAGGTGCGGGCCACCAGCACGACCGCCTGGTCCCAGGTGACCGCCATCGCAGGGGCGAAGCGGTTACCCCCCACCCCGCGCAGCAACCCGTGGGACGCGGCCAGGCGGACGTAGGTGCGTGCCCAGGCGGGAATGTGGGCGGCGTCGCTGAAGTTCGGCAGCGATACCGCCGGCTGCGCGCGCCAGTGCAACAGCCGCCCGAGCATGACGGCCACCTCCGCGCGGGTGGTGGGGGCCTGCGGGGAAAACCGCCCCGGTGCCACCCCGCGCAGCACACCCTGGGCCGCCATCACCTCGATGGCCGAGCGGGCCCAGGCCACCTGTCCGAGGTCGCTGAACTGCTGAACGGTCACCTGCGTGCCCCCGCTGTCGGCGAATGCGGCTGCGGGGCCGGCCACCATCGCCACGCCGACGCCGAAGGCGAGCCCAAGGCGCGCCATCTGCTTCCAGGCATGCGGTCTGCGGTTTCTCTCCATCGAACAGCCTCCTCCGCGGATGTGCGCCTCGGCGGGGCTCCAATCGGCCCTGCCGATCACGCTGTTCGCGCCGACGGCCGCGGCGGCGGGCGCCGATCTGTGAACGGTCTGTGGCGGCGCGAAAACGGGAGTGTGACGGCGTGGTGGCCGGTGACCGTAGCGAGGCTCGAAAGCGGGCATCCCCAAGACGCGCCTGCGCGCCGACCGTGCCGGGGCCCCCGACGGATGCGGACCGCACACCCCGTGAGGGCCACGGGATCCCGCCAAGCGACGTGGACCCAAACCGGCCGCCGCCCCGGCGCCGCGCGGGCGAGTTGCCACGGCATCCTGTCGCACCCCGGCACGCTGGTTGGCCTGGCCATACCTGCCGCAAGACGGACGCCCGACCACTTCTCACATTGGCTGACAAGACTTTGGGCCCCCGCCTCCGGCCCGTTTGCCCTACCGTGGGCCGTGAGCCCGGCGGTCGTCGGGCCCGTGTTCCGGTGAAG
>DAHWHT010000100.1 GCA_027335515.1 Clostridia bacterium | reverse complement strand
GAACCCCGCGCGCCCACGACGCCCGGGATCCCCGCCAGGCCCAGGCGCCGCAGCACCTCAACCCCGGCCGGCACACTCGCCACCGGCTCCATCGCCTGTGGACGAACCGTGGCCCGGACCACGCGCAGTCCGGCGGCCGCGACCAGGCCGCGCAGTTCCGCCTCCACGGCATCGGGCCCCGGCGCATCCGGTGCCGCCGGCGACCGGGTGTCCCGACCGCCCAGTGCCTGCAACGCCTCGGACCACTCAAACGGCAGCACGGCACTGAAGGCGACCTGGCCGCCGGGCCGGACGACCCGGGCCATTTCGGCGAGCGCCCGGCCCGGATCGGCCCGATGCAGGAACAGCCCACCCAGGACAAGATCGGCCGTGCCCGAGGCCAGGGGCAGGTTTTCCGCAGACGCCTGCAGGTAGTGGACCCAGGGATGACCGCGCACCACCGCTTGTCGGTGCGCGGTCTGCAGGCGCGCCTCGGCCGGATCGGTCGCCAGCAACTGCCCGGCCCGTCCCACCGCGGCCGCCAGCCCACCGTCCACCGTGAGACGGCCGTTGCCCGCCCCCACCCCGACCACGGCCCCGCCGGCGGGCGGCGCGACGAAGGCGATGAAGGCGCGCGCCTCGGCCAGCGCGCCCTCACGCCCGCCGCACAGGAGTTCCGCCAGGCCCCAGCCCCGGGGCGGCACCACGTCACCCCGGTCCACGTCGTGTTCCAGCAACCGTTCGCCGGCCCGTGTCAGCACGAGGCGGCCGCCGCTCGCCGCTCGAAACAGCACGCCCTTGCGCTCATAGAGTGCGTCATCCGCCAGGCGCACCGCGGCGCAGAGCCCCCCCGGCTGGAATCCCGCCACCCCCCAGGACATCCCGGGGGCGAGCGGCAGGGTGTTGCGACCGCGGAGGGCGAGTTCCGCCGCGGCGTGCCGAGCCAAGGCTTCGGCCGCCGCGGGTTCGTCGGTCAGGACCAGGAACTCGTCGCCGCCATAGCGGACCGCGAGGCTTTCGGGGGGCAGGCGCTCGCGCAGAACCTCCCCCACCAGCGACAGCGCGATGTCCCCCGCCGCGTGGCCATACAGGTCGTTGAGGCCCTTGAGGTCGTCCAAATCCAGAAACGCCACCGCGCCGCCCCTGCGGTCCCAGCGCTCGCGCTCCCGCTCATAGCGCGCCCGGTTACCCAGGCCGGTCACCGCGTCGGTCCAGACCCAGTCCTGGCCCTCCTGGGCCCCGCGCGGCGAATCGTCGGGGAGCACCTCGAGCAAAAAGTCCGCGAGCCCTTCGGAGCGCAACGGGGTCACGCGCAAGGACAATACCTGGGCCTTCCCGTCGCCGCCCGGCAGGGCGCAGACCAGCACGCCCGCCGACGCGGCGGTGCGGCGCAGGCGTGCCGCGATATCGTCGCCGTCCCTCTCCACGGGCTGGAGGCCCATCGCCTCCAGCGCCGGCGCGCCGCCGAACTCCGCAAGCCGTCGGCCCCAGAAGCGTTCGGCAGCAGGATTCATCCCCACCAAGCGGCCCTGGGCGTCCAGGAGGCTGATCGGAGTGGGCAACGCCTCATACAGCAGACGAGCAGCCTCATCCGGTTGCAGCAGCCGCGGCCCGGAGGTCACCACTGACCAGACCCTTCCCCGCGCCTCCACCCGCACCCTTATCCGACATCGGGCCCGGCGAACCCTGACGATTCCGCCAAACAGGCCCAATTTTGCGGGAACTTGGTCGCCATTTGCGTTCACGACGCGGCTGGGCCAGTATAGGCGCGAACGGCTGGCGTAACCCGTCGAAAACCGCGGATCGCCGCACCAGCGTTCGCGCCGCCCTCCGGCCCGGCAGGAGACCGACCGATCCCGCTTGCCGCCCTTGCCCATCGGCGCCCGGCATGGGTTGGATGGGGCGGCGCGGCGGACGGAAGGCCGAGCACGGGTGGTCCACGTCCCGGCGGCCGCGGGCCATCCGTGCCCGGATGGTGCGGACACCGGAAGGGGTGGGGACGGCAACGGAGAACCGCGTGCGGACCCTCGCGATGGAGAGGGTCCGCCGCGTTGTGCGGCCAGGAAAGCGGGGACACGGACCATCATGGCGAATCCCTTGCGCATCGGCATCGTTGGCACCGGCGGCATGGGTAGCCACCATGCCCGCGAGCTCCAGCAGCGCGACGACGCCCAGGTCGTGGCCCTGTGCGACGTTGCCGAAGCGTCGCTGAACCGCGCCGCGGATGCCTTTGCCGCCCAAGGCCAGCACCCGGCCCGCCACCGAGACCTGGCCGCCATGCTCGCCGGCGAAACACTCGACGGCGTGGTGGTGGCGACGCCGCACACGCAGCACACCCGCCACATCACGCAGGCCCTGGAAGCCGGTTGCCACGTCCTGTGCGAAAAGCCGATGGCGACGGAGGCGGCCGCGGCCCGCGCGGTCACCGACCTCGCCCAGCGCCAGGGGCGGGTCCTGGCGATCGCCTACCAGCGCCACGGCGACCCCTTTTACCGCCGCGCCCATGAGGTCATCGCCTCCGGCGCCATCGGCCCCCTGCGCTTGATCACCGTGCTGATCGCCCAGGACTGCCTGGCGAACTTCCTGCCGGGGCGCAGCTGGCGCGCCGACCCTGCCCTGTCCGGCGGTGGCCACTTCATGGACACCGGATCGCACATCGTGGACATGCTGCTGTTTGTCAGCGGCCTGCAACCGGCGTCCGTCTTCGCGAACATCGATAACCACGGCACCGATGTCGACGTGCTCACCGCCCTGTCGCTGCGCTTTGAGGGCGGGGCGGTCGGCACGTTCGCGGCCACCAGCCTCAGCCCGGAATGGCGTGAGGAGTTTTCGTTCTACGGCGAGCAGGGCGTGCTCAACCTGCGCGGCGATCTGACCCTGCACCGGCGCGGCGCCCGACCCGAGAAGCTTGAACCCAGCGGGCCATCGGTCACCCCGGTCGCCAATTGGCTGGCGGCCATGCGCGGCGAGGCGCCGGTGCAGGCACCGCCGCTCTACGGGCTGAGGGTGGCCCAGATCAGCGAGGCGGCGTACGCATCCCAGCGGAGCGGCCGAAACGAACCGGTGCGCTGAACCCGCGCCGACCGTCGCGCGCCCCCCGGTTCGATGGACGCGCGCGCTCGGCCATGCTCCGCCTGCCTGCGCGGCCGCGGACCGGCATCGGCATCCCCCCCACGCCGCGGGCGCGACCGGACCCCGCGCGTCCCGTCCCGCGCCCCACGGACGACACCGGTGGCGCAAACGACTCCGGGTCGGAGGCCGACGGACGCCGTCGGCCTGCCGCCATCGATCGGAGGAGGACACCCGATGAGCGACGCGCTGGAGGCCGCGATCCGGGTCGGAGCCACCCCTGGGCCGCAACCCGTCAACCGACGCCTGTTTGGTAAGTTCACCGAACACATCCACCGCAACGTCTATGGCGGGGCCTGGGCGCAGATCGTGCGCAACCCCGAACTGGCGGGACCGACCGTGTGGCCGAAGCCGCAGGAACTGCGCCGGCGCCTGCGGGAGGCGGCGACGACGTTCGCGCTGCCCGGCCTGCCGGAGTCGGAGACGCCGTGGTGGATCGCGGACGGGGCGCGTTGGATCACGCCCGTGCACCTGCCGGCCCACCGCACCACGGACTACCGGCTCACGTTGCGCCTGCGGTCGGCGGGGCCGCTGGAGGTCTCGCTGCGGGTGGCCGGCGGGGCGGTCTGGGCGCGCACGCGCCTGGAGGCGGGTGAGGGCTGGGTCACGCGGGAGGCGACGCTACATGGAGGTGCGGCGCCGGAGCCGGGGTCGCCGTTCTGGCTGGTCATCGAGGGCGCGGCGGAGTTGCGCCGGTGCCTGCTGTTTCCCGCCGACCACCTGGACGGGTGGGATCCAGACGTGGTGCGCTTCATGCGGGAGGCGCGACTCCCCCTGCTGCGGTTTCCCGGCGGGAACTTCGTCTCGGGATACCGATGGCGGGACGGCGTCGGACCGGTCGAGCAGCGGCCGGCGAAGCCGAATCCGGCCTGGCCCGAGGCGGAGTGGAACCACGTCGGTACCGACGAATGGCTGCGGCTGTGCGCTCTGGTGGGTTGCGAGGCGCTCATCTGCGTGAACGCCGGGGACGGGACGGCGCAAGAGGCCGCACAGTGGGTCGAATACTGCAACGGCGGGGTGGACACGCCGTGCGGGGCGGAGCGGGCGCGCAACGGGCATCCGCAGCCGTACGGGGTATGCCTTTGGGAAGTCGGCAATGAGCTCTACGGGGCGTGGCAGATCGGCTCAACCGACGCGCGGGCCTACGGGGCGCGGTACCTGGCGTTTGCGGAGGCGATGCGGGCGCGCGACGGCGGGATCCAGCTGATCGCCAACGGGGACTCGGAGGAGTGGAACCGGGGCGTGGTGGCGGTGGCGGGATCGGAGGTGCGGACGCTGTCGCACCACTGCCTGTATGGGGGGTATGGGGCGGACCTCGACCCGCAGCGGGTCTACCTGGAGCACATGGCGTTTCCGCCGGCGTACCGACGCCTGTGGGACGAGTTGGCGCGGCCCATGCGAGAGGCCGGTCTGCGCCCGCGCCTGGCCATCACGGAGCAGCAGATCTTCACCCATCGGCCGGAACTGCCGACGAACGCCACGCTCACGGAAGCACTGTGGACCGCGTCGCTCCTCAACGAGGCCCTGCGCGCCGGCGACCTCATCGAGCTGTGGACGCACAGCGCGCTTTGCAACCACGGGGGCGGGCTGCGCAAGGAACGGGAGATCGTGTATGCCCAGCCGGCGTGGTGGGCGACGCATCTGTACGGGAGTCTGGCGGGCGGGTTCCACCCGGTCGAGGTGTCGGTGGACTCGCCCCGGTTCACGGCCGATCCGGTGCGGCTGAGGGTGGCGCAGGATGCGCCCTACCTGGACGCCGTGGGGATGGCGGTCCCGGGCGGGGATGCGGTCGCGCTGTTTTTGGTGAATCGGCACCCGGACCGGGCGGTGCGCGTCCGCGTGTCCATGGCCGGGGGGGTGTATCGGCGGGCGGAGGCTCTGACCCTGACGGGAGCGTCGTTCATGGCGCAGAATTCGTGGGAGGAACCGGATGCGGTGCGGCCCGTCGCCACGGAGATTGAATGGAAAGACGGACCGACGCAGGTCGTGGTGCCCGCCTGCGCGTTGATGCGGCTGCACCTGAGCCGCTGACCCCGCGGC
>DAHWHT010000070.1 GCA_027335515.1 Clostridia bacterium | reverse complement strand
CCGCCGCTCGGTTAGCCCCTGGGGCGGGGCAGGGGCGACGGCCCCCGCCCCGCCGCCCCTTCACCAGTTCGCCGGCACGGCGGTCTGGATGACCGCGGCGTAATGCAGCGGCTTGAAGTTCAGGCGATCAAACCCGGCCAGGCCCTGCAGGGTCGCCTGGTGCGAACTGACCGCCAGGCCGGCCAGGTAGCTGGATCCGATCACCCCCTTGAGCGTCAGCGTCGTGTGGTTGTGCCACGTCTTTCCGTCCGGCGAGTCCGCAAACTGATAGGTGTCCCCCTTGCGCTGCATGCTCAGGTAGACGGGCGCCACCGCCATGGGATCGAACATCCCCTTGGACGTGGCCGGCTGGTCTTTGGCCGGCCGCCACTGCACCCCGGCGCCGTTGCCGACGGTGACGCAGCAGAACACCATCGCGGAACCCGGATCGGTGCCGGCGCGCAGCATCAACCCGGCCTTCGCCCAGGCATCCGTCGGGCTCAGAAGCGCAACCCGCGCGGTCCAGACACCATCCCCCTTGGTCGGGAGGTAGAAATAGCCGCAATCGTCGTGGTGGTTCCAGACATCCCGTCCAAAGGTCACCATCTGCACGCGCCCAGCGCGGGTGGCATACATGCTCCACCCGGCCGACGGCTGCGCGGTCGCCACGCTGACCGGCCAGGATGGGGTCCCCTTGGCGGGCAGGTGGGCAACGCTCTTGGTCTTGGTCACCTTGGTCTTGCTGGCCGCGCCATTGCCGGCGCCGTGCGCGGCGCGTCCGCACCCGGCCGCCAGGCAAAGGCCTCCCCCTGCGGCCAACAACCACCGCCGACCGGGGGCCGGCGTGGGCACAGACGCATATCCCGTTTGCCGCATCGGATCCACCCTCCCCTGCGCCCCCGACTACAGGCCCGGTTGCACCTTGGCGATCATGGGACCCTTGGGCGCGAAGGCGTGGGCGAAGCGACTCGACGACGAGGTCGTCGTTCGTCCGGCCTTTTGCAGGGCGTTGACCACCCGGGTCGCCTCTCGCGTCGCGGTGGTCACACTCATCTTCTGTGACAGGGCCAGGCCGGTGTAGCGGTTGATCGCCTCCGCGGAGGCCAGGTCGTTGTACTCGAAGCTGTGGCCGAAGTACGGCTCGTTTTGCTGCACCGCCTGGACAATGACGTTGAGGTTCTTGCCCCGCAGCGGCGGGGCGACCGACTGGACGACACGGGCCCATTCGGGGTAGAGCCGGCCCTGGTTCGGCCCGTTGAGCGCCATGCGCATCATGAACCGCTGCCAGTGGGTGTCCACGCACAGGAACTTCAGAAACGACCAGGCGATATCCGGCCGCTTCGTGCCGTTGTAGATGGCATAGAAGTCGCTGGCCGCGAAGGTGTAGCGGCCCTTTGGCCACACGGGCATCGGATAGAGGTTCCACTTGATCCCCTTCCACGCCGTGGCGGAATAGGGCAGGCCGCCGGCCGTGCCCCGGGGTTGCGTCACCTGTTGGCCGAGGGCGAAGTTGCCGTAGCCGATCGCCTGTTCCTGATGCAGTCCGTACGCCCACTCCAGGCAGGCGATGGACCCGGGGTGGTCCAGAATGCACTTGGTGGGGTCGGAGGGGTCGACGTACCCACCTCCGAAACCCTTCAGGTAGAACGGCGACGGGTTGGATCCGTGGTAGTCGTACCCTCCCCAGTAGAGCTGGCCGCCGTAGCGCTGCTTGGCCGCGTCGGGACTCTTGACCGTGGTGGAAAGCCACAGGTTGCTCCACTGGCGGTACGTCCAGTCCGGCTGGGGATACGTCTGGCCGAGGGTGTCCAGGACGTCTTCGTTGACGGCCATGGCCAGCGTGTGGATGTAGGCCGGGAGGCAGTACAGCCCACCCTTGGAGTTGAAATGACCGGCCGAATAGAAAAAGTCCATCTCGCCTTTGGGGAACAGGGACGTATTGATGTTTTCCTGTCTGAGGTATGGCTCGAAGTTATACACCAGGTTCTGCTCGATGTACGGCGGCAGCACCCAGTCTTCGAACACGTCCGGTCCGGCCCCGGCCAGCATGGCGGCAATCGTCGCCGTCTGGTAGCCCATGGTCGTGATCTGGACCCGCACGCCGCGGTGCTTGTCCAGCCAGGGCCGGATGCCCTCCTGGTAGAGACTCATGGCGCTGGCGGACGTGCCGTTGGGGAAATTATACCAGGGCCGCCACACCAGGGTGAAGATGACGGGCACCTTCGTCGGGGCGGCCGCCTGCGGCCCACAGGCGGTCGCCAGGGACGACACCGCCACGGCGCCCGCAACGCCCGCAACGGATCGGAGAGCTGTACGGCGCGACACCCGAAGCCTCGCCGCGCCAAGCGGCTCCATCGCACTCCCCCCCTTGCTCTGCGGCCGGGTCAACCGGCCCGGGGGCGGGGGGCGCGGCAGACCGCTGGCAACCGGGGCCTGCCCGTCCGGACGGAGCACGGGGCTGCGGCGCGATGCCGCCATGCCCACCCTCCCCGCTTGCCACCGCAAGGCGCGTGCCCGCCCCGGCGGCGGGCTGAGGCCCTTCCTTCCCGCAGGCCGCGTTCCTGCCTCCCGCCGTACGCCCCCACGCGGCATCCGG
Source organism: Clostridia bacterium (assembly GCA_027335515.1). The sequence goes on along the minus strand of DAHWHT010000070.1, from coordinate 2,711 downwards.
CCGCCACGCTTTCGGGCGCACGACGGCAACCGCCGCGGGTCGCCGCGCTGCGGCGGTGGGCCTGGCGACCGGCGCGCCGGTTGGCAACGCCCGGCATCGTTGTTGGACGACCATGGTGTGGGAATGGCGACGCAGGGCGGATCCAGCAGGATTCCGATCGGAATCCTCAGTCCCCTACCAGCTTGACGATCTCCCAATACATCTTGAGCCTGGCGACAAAGCCCCGCAGCAGGCCCAGCTTCTCTTCCTTCATCCGATGGGTGAGGTTTTCCATGGTCACCAACTGCACCGCCTCGCGGTGCTTGCGCAGGTGCCGATTGAGGGCGACCTCGATCCCATACCGCGAGGTCTCCATGCCGGAAAGCCCCGCCAGGACATCGCGCGTCACCGCCCGCTGCCCGGAAAGGAACGGGGCCACCACATGGGCCAGATCGGTCGCCATGCGCCCCTTTTCCAGCACGCCGAGGGTCATCTGCGCCTCACCGCGCAGGACCGGGTCCAGCAGATCCTGCACGTGCCCAGGCGTCAGCCCGATCAGGTCCGCGTCCAAAAAGACGTAGACCTCCGCATCCGCCTCGTCGATCCCGACCTTCAGCGCACCGCCCTTGCCGACGTTCTCCTGCAGTTCGATGCAGGTGGCGCCCCCGGCCCGCGCCACGGCCGCCGTCCCGTCGCGCGAGCCGTCGCTGATCACAAAGACGCGGTCAATGGCCGGTACGCCGCGCACCACCGCCAGCACATCGCCGAGGGTCTTTTCCTCGTTGTATGCGGGGATGACCGCCACCGTCCGCGGCAGCCGCCGCGGGCCTCCGGAGGGCGGACCCGCCACACCCGTTTGGGCCGGCGCAAGCGCGGCAACGCCCGCCGTCTCCAAAGGGTTGGGTCCCCCACCCCTGCGCACGCGCCCTTCCCCCTCGCCCGGCTCGCACCCGACAACCCCGGCCCGCGGTCCGTTGGAACGAAGATTCCATGCGCACCCGGCGGATACCCGCCGGTCCGGGGACACTTTTCAGGTCTTCAGTGCCGCCTCCACCACCGCTGCCGCCCCGTCCAGGGGCACAAGGAGCGGCTCGGACGCGCTTCTCGCCTTGACTTCGACCAATCCTCGCTCCAGGGCCCGACCGAAGGTGACGCGCATGGGAAGACCGATGAGATCGGCGTCCTTGAACTTCACCCCGGGGCGTTCGTCGCGATCATCCCATAGTGTATCCACTCCGGCGGCCTCCAGTCGCCGCCCGACGGACTGCGCGGCCTCGACCGCCCGGTCGCCATCCGCCCCGGTACCGACGGTGACCAGGGCGCAGCCATAGGGCGCAACGGCGGCCGGCCAGCGAATGCCGTCGGCGTCGTGGTGCTGTTCGACGACGGCGGCGAGGGTGCGCGTCACGCCGATACCGTAGCACCCCATCACCATGGGTACCTCCCGGCCCTGGCCGTCGAGGTAGGTGGCACCGAGCGCCGCGCTGTATTTCGTCCCCAACCCGAAGACCTGGCCGACCTCGATCCCGCGGCAGGCCCGCAACGCCGCCGCGCACTCGGGACAAGCGTCCCCGGCCCGCGCCACGCCCAGGGCCACCACCATCCCCGGATCAAAGTCCCGACCCGCGGCGGCGCCCACCAGATGGAAGCCTTCGGTGTTGGCGCCGACGACCCAGCCGCCCCCGGCCGCCACCGCCCGGTCGGTAAACAGCCGCACGTCCCGCAACCCGACCGGACCGGCAGACCCCAGGGGCACATCCAGTTCCCCGGCCGTTGCGGGTCGGAGTTCCAGGGCGCCGCAGGCGTTGCGCAGGGCCGCCTCGTTGAGGTTGCGGTCCCCCGGCAGCACGGCCGCGACGGTCTCCTGACGGCCGTCGGCGTACATGGCACGGAAAAACAATGACTTGGCCACCGCGGCCGGTGCCACGTCCAACGCCGCCGCCACGTCTGCCACGCTGTGCGCCCCCGGGGTGGCGACGCGCTCCAGGGCGCGGAACGGCGGCGGTGGAGCCATCCCGGCCTCGGCCCGCTCGACATCGGCCGCGTAACCGCAGGCTTCGCAGAACACGACCTCGGCCTCGCCGGAATCGGCCAGGGCCATGAACTCGTGGGTACGCGAGCCACCGATCGCGCCGGGGTCGGCCTGAACCGGCCGGCAGTCCAGCCCCACGCGGCGAAAGATGCGCTCGTAGGCCTGATAGACCTCCGTGTAGAAGCGGTCCAGGTCTGCCTGGTCCGCATGGAACGAGTAGCCGTCCTTCATGACAAACTCGCGGGAGCGCAACAGGCCGAAGCGGGGCCGCTGTTCGTCGCGGTACTTGTTCTGGATCTGGTAGAGAAACTGCGGCAACTGACGCCAGGAGCGAACCTCGCCGCCCACCAGCGCCGTGACGACCTCCTCGTGCGTCGGGCCCAGACAGTAGCGGTGCCCGTGGCGATCGGCCAGCCGCCACATCTCCTGCCCATACACCGCCCACCGGCCGCTTCGCTCCCAGAGGGTCGCCGGCTGCACGATGGGCAACTGGCATTCCTGGCCGCCGACGGCATCCATTTCCTGGCGGATGATGCGCTCAATCCGCGCCCGGACCCGCTGACCCAGCGGCAGGAGCGAATAGAAGCCGGCGGTCTGGTCGACACGGCGCAGGCAGCCGGCGCGCAGCAGCAGCCGGTGGCTCGCCAGTTCCGCGTCCGCCGGGGCATCGCGCAGCGTCGGTACGAAGAGCCTGGACATG
>DAHWHT010000062.1 GCA_027335515.1 Clostridia bacterium | reverse complement strand
TATGTGAGGAAACCGCGCCGGTAGAGCCTGGACAAATACATGTCCTGGTTGTCCTGCACCATTTTGCGCGGGTCCTCATCCGCCAAGTGCTGGACGAGGCTCTTCTCGTCGATCTCGTCCCCGTGCGTGCCCAGCAACATGTGCATGCCCAGGAGGATCTCTCCAGCAGTCCCCCCGACACGCCCGTGCCACGTTGCCGAAATCACTCCCAATACGCGCTCAAGGTGCGCTGGCCCGCCCTGTTCGTAGACATCATCGAGTACCGTGACAGCACGGATGCCCTCGACCGGACACTTGGACGCCTGCTGGGTCCAAATGACAAACCCGTGCGACTCGGCGATGCTCGCGATCTCCTGCGCCTGCTCCTCTCCCGCCGACAGCCGCGCATGGAAGATGGTGGCTGGCATCTTGCGCCGCACCGCAGTGTTGAGCTCGCAGTACAGACGCGCCTCCTCTTCCATGGTCAGCCCCTCGTAGAGCATGACCTCGATTTCGCTATCGTGCGAGCGGATGGCCTTCACCGTTTCCAGCCGATGCTGGCCGTCCACCACCCAATAGGTCCCGTCTTCCCGGCGGTTCACCGCCAGCGGGAGCAGGAGTTGCGACTGGAAGTTCTCCTGCATCTCCCGAAGCCGTCGCGGGTTGACGTCCGCCTGATAGCCGGCATCGACGCGCAGATCCCTGACCGGAAGCCGCACCAAGCGGTATGGCAATTCGCCCACCGGTGCGAACTCCCGCTTCTGGTCCTTACGTCGCCGCCGCTCTGCCATGGGCTCACGTCCTTTCTAGGAATGCTTTCCTCCACGCGCGGCGCGCTCTGCCCGGACTGCCTCCAGCGCCACGACGCCGAGGGGAAAGGGCACGGACTCCCGCGTCTTCTTGGCCACGGCCCTGAACTCTTCGATGCTGGACACGACGTTGAGCTTGTTTTCCTCCCTCTTCCGCAAATTGTAAATCTCCACGAGCGCCTTGTACGTGTAATAGCCGCGCTGCGACATGCGCTTGTTGTACTGGAACCGGCGCCCGGCCGCGATGATCCGTCGGGGATCCTCTTCCTTCAGCCTCTCCACCAGACTCGCCCTATCAAACATGCCTCCGTGCGCCATCAGCAGCATGTGCAGGGCCCACAACACCTCGACGGCTGTCTCCCCTTCGGTGTGATCCCCCCAGGCATCCCGGAGGATCTTCAGCATCGCGCGGAGGTGCTCCGGCCCACCCACCCGATAGAACAGGTCCAGTCCACCAACGGCCCGTATACCGTTGAGCGGTGTCCCCTTGCGCTCGTTCACACTCAGGTGGAATCCACAGTCCTCGACGATCTGCTGAATGGCCACCGCTGTCGGCTCGCCGGCGGCGAGCCTGGCGTGGAAGATGGCGCGTAACGTCTTGCGCCGGACGGCCGTGTTCAGCTTATAGTACAACTGCGCCTCTTCCGAAACCGTCATGCCGTCGTAGAGCATTGCCTCTACAAAGCTGTCTGGCCCATGGATTATCCCCATGGCCTCGATGCGATGCCGGCCGTCCAGCACCATAACCTGACCGTCCGCGCGGCGGTTGGCCACTATGGGTATCAGGAGTTGTGGGTTCCAGTTGTCGATCATGTCCCGCAGGTGCTGGACACTGACGGACGCCTGGTACGCCGAGTCAACGTGCAAATCCCGGAGGGGCAACCGCTCGATCCGGTAGGGCGCCTCTTCAAGGCGCTCGTGTATTACGGGCCGCACCACCGACTCCTGAGCCGGCCGGGCTCGCTGCCCGCGGCGCGGCCGCTTCGGCGTGTCAGCCGCCTCGGCGGCCGCGCTCGCCGCTTCCTCCGCCATCTCGCTTCCTCCTCATTATCCCGCCCGGCGGGCATCACCGCCCGCGGGGGCCGGTTCGCTGCGCCGCAGCAACGCATCCCGAGTCGCTTGCAGGTGCGAAAGCGCGGCATCAATCGCTCGCGTCGCACGAGCCATCAAGGCCGGGTCCAGTTCCGCCACCGCCGCCGGGGACTGATCCCACTTGACCGTGCACGCTTCCCACGCGCGGATCAGCTGAACCAAGGCCTCGTTCCCAGGCCGGATACCTGTCAACACCATCAAGGGGCGGTTGCCCTGGGCCCGTGGATCGGGACGCGACGGACTCCGACTCAGCCAACCTTGCACCACCACGACCTCTGGCCACGCCACCACATCGCTGCGTGCCACCCCGAGTATCTCGCAGACGGTACGGATTGACTCCCCTTCCAGCAGCATCTCTGCCGCGGCCGCGCACACCGCCTCGGGCTCCTCGCCCTCGGAGCCCCCCGCGGGATGCGCCCGCCGCCACCGCGCTGCCGTACTGTCCAGCCGGGGGAGTTCCGTCGCACGGCACAGGCCGAGCGCCACGCGGCGCACCGTCTCCCGCCGCTCCGTCTCCTCCCGAGACGAAAGCACGACATCCTGACGGATGGGACCGTGCCCATCCCATTCACCTGACGCGATGCGGTGCAACGCTTCCTTGCGGACCGCCTCGGGCACCTCCGCCAGCGCCTCGGCCACCCGGACCGCCATGCCGGGCGCAAGCCGTTCCAGTGCAGGGTACGCCTCCACAGCCGCGACAGCACGCTCGGCCCGCCGCAGCGTCTCGTGGCTGACTCCGAGCCGGCGCGCCAAAACGCGCAGGGACCCCGCCGACGGCGCCGGCCCCCTGCGCTGGCCACGGGAAACCTGTCTCGTGTGACGGGTTTCGCCCTGCCGCCCCCGCTTCTCCTGCTCAGCCAACGTCACCGCACGCGCCACCAGGTCGCGCGTCTTGATCCAATCCAACCGATCCACCTCCAACCAATGGGCGGAGGGGACGGACGCCCCCTCTGCCCATGCTCGCCACCGCGGGATTAGAGCAGGTGCGCGAACCCCTGGATGAGCCCTGTCACCGTACCGATGCCGAAGTACAGCACAAGGCCGGCCACGAACCAGCCCAAGCGCTTCATCGTCTCCGGGCTGCTGCGTTCCGTCGTGCCCAGCATTTTGAGTACCAGCACGCCTCCAAACCCGAGGATCGCGATGGTGCCCACCACCGCGTACACATCCGAGAGCACCACGTGGAACGCGCTGATGGCCGTTGTGGCGCTCACCGCGGTCGTGCCGCAGGAAACGGTCCCTGTGGAGGCCGTCGTGACCGAGCAGTTGGGCAGGGTCACCGCCAGCGCCGGCGCCGCGGCGGCCAGGGCCATGACGACCATCGCGCCGCCCACCAGGTACAGCACATTCCGCCGCAGCCAAGCCTTCAGCCGCATCCTCTCACCTTCTTCTCCGTTCTTCAGACCCGCCGCCGGTCACCCCCCTCCGGCGGCCATCCCCCCGGCCCACGCCCGCGACAGCGCCGCGCTCGCCTCCCCGCGCGTGGCCGGGACCGGTAGGCCCATCTGCTCTAGCAGATCGCGTTGACGGTCCGTGGCCGGGCGGTTCCTCCACGGAGCGTCCTTGCGGACCCACTCCAGGCCGTGCTCCCGGATGTAGTCCTCGGCCACCCCGTGGGCGAAACCGATGTCCAGCGGCCGGTCCGCCAACGGCTCCCACCGGCCCCGCTCCACCAATCCGACCTCGTACAACTCCGGCCCCGCGCGCCGCAGCACGAGCCGCTTGGATCCCATCGCGAGGACCAAGTCCTTGGTCTGTCCCACCTCCTTCCACTGGAAGCGGCTCGCCGCCAACAGGTCACCGATCTCCTCGACGCTGGTGCCCGCGGCTGCCGGCAGTGGCAACCCGAGCTGCTCCGCACGCGACTCGTGGAGGAGTTGACGCAGCGTCCGCCGCCCGTCCTCCGGCAGCACATCGCGTGGCTCCAAATCACGCTCACCCAGCAGACGCGGCAGCCCGGCCAGCTTGTGCTTCCGCGATGCGTCTACGAAGTCGAGCAGCAGGCACTCCCGCTTACGCGGGTGCGTCCTCAGCCCGCGCCCGACCATCTGGATGAACAGGGCCGTGGACGCCGTAGGCCTCGCCAGTCCAACCGCGTCGACGGCTGGGTCGTCGAAGCCTTCCGTCAGGACCGCGGCGTTGACCAGAACCTGTATCCTTCCGGCCCGGAAGGCATCAATCAGCCGACGGCGCTCACGCTCGGGGGTCGAGCCCGAGATCGGCTGCGCCGAGAAGCCGGAGACGCGGAACGCGGCCGCGAGGTCGACCGCATGCTGCACGGTAGCCGTGAACATCAGGCCCTTGCGCTGGGCGGCGTGTTCCCGGTACGTCCGCACGATGAGGTCGTTGCGGTTGGCGGTGTTGAGGACGCCTCCCAGGCGGCCGGCGTCGAAATCCCCGTCCGGCCCGATCGGTATGGAGTCCAGGTCAATGCCCTCAGTCTTCACGACCAGCGCACGCAGATCGCTCAGATAGCCGCGCTCCACCATCCAGGGGATCGACCGCTCGTAGGCCAACCGGCCGAACACCGCGCCGAGACCGCGCTCGTCCGAACGGCCCGGGGTGGCGGTGAAGCCGACGCACGCCGGACCGTCTCGGCCGAACACGCCCATGGCCTCCAGCACGTCACGCCAGGTCTTGCTGACGGCGTGGTGGGCCTCGTCGCACACGACCAGGCCGAAAGCGCCCACCTGGGCCCGCCGCCGGGGGTTCTGCAGGCTCGCGACCGACGCCACGACGACGTCGCGTGCCCGAGCCCCGTCCCGGCCGCCCTGGACCACCCCGACGTCCGCCTCTGGCCACACGACCCGCAGCTTGTCGACGGCCTGATCCAACAGTCCCTGGCGGTGCGCCAGGATCAGGGCCCGGTGGCCGATCTCGCGGGCCAGGCTGCCGAACACCACGGTCTTGCCGGTGCCCACGGGCAGCACGACGAGGCACCGCCGCTGCCCGCGGGCAACGTGCTCGCGTACCGCGTCGATCGCCTCGCGCTGGTAGATCCTCAGCC
>DAHWHT010000051.1 GCA_027335515.1 Clostridia bacterium | reverse complement strand
GCCGTCACCTTACGACTTGTCTGCCCGCGAACCTTGCCGAAACTAGTCACACAGCGCTCAGTCACGTGTCAAACCAGAACGAACCATCAGGCATCGCGAAGCAGTCAGGCGCCCTGGGCGAGACCCTCCCTTGCGCCCCCCAGGAGCCCGCCACGGCGCCGAGACTAATCGAGGCTCCCCCCCTTCCCACCCGGCCCGCCATCGTGCCCCTGGCGGCGCCTGGGCTCCAATAGGGGCACGAAACCCGTGGACAGAGCGGGACACAGGACTTTGGGGGCCGTTCCAGACCTCCAGTCGGCCCTTTAGCTCGGCGCCGTACGCCTCCTGACGGGAGGTTCGACACCACTGGCAGGATTGCCCGGGGGTGTCGAGAACGCTCGACCAACCAGGCTCAGGCGATCCTCGGCTTCGACACGACAGAGGAATGATCGGCGCAGTGCGGCAGTGTCGGCCCTAATGCGCGCATCTGCCAGGGAGGTGTCGCACGTGCGACTTAAGACGGTGATTCTGGAGAACTTCCGTCGTTACCACCGTCCGACGACCATCCCGATCGACAGCTTGACCGCTTTCATCGGCCGCAACGACGCCGGTAAGTCGACCGTTCTCGAAGCTCTGGATATCTTCTTCGAGGCCGGGACAGTCAAGATCGAGCCCGACGATGCTTGCACCGTAGGAGACGCGCGGAACGTTTGTATCGGCGCCGTCTTCACTAACCTTCCGCCAGAGGTCGATCTTGACCGTGGGGCGCCTACCAGCTTGGCTGCGGAGCACCTCCTGAACGGTGATGGAGACCTGGAACTCGTCAAGGTGTTTGATTGTACACTCCGTAACCCGGGGCCCAAGGTGAACGCCCGTGCGTTGCATCCCACCGCTGGTCCGGTTTCAGACCTTCTACAAAAGAGCAACACAGACCTCAAGAGGCTGGTCAAGGAACAGGGACTCGAAGCCCAGTGTAACCTCACCAGCAATCCGTCAATGAGGCAGGCCCTTTACGGCGCTGTAGGTGACTTGGAGCTGGCGCTGTCCTTGGTCCCGCTCACCACTGCCGACGGCAAGAACATTTGGGAGGCCATTAAGCGGCGGTTGCCACTCTATGCCCTCTTCCGGTCAGATAGGTCCAGCACAGATCAGGACCCCGAGGTACAGGACCCGATGAAAATCGCCATCCAAAAGGCTCTGGCAGAGTCGGAACTGGCTGCCGCGTTAGAGGCAATCGAGGAGCGAGTGGCGAGTGCAGCCGAGGAGACGGCAGAGCGGACCCTAGAGCAGTTGCGCGAATCCTTCCCCGACTTGGAGCTGGCGTCGGTCCTGAAGCCGCAATTCCGGCCCCCTGCTTGGGCGAACATATTCAAGCTCGACCTGCAGAGCGACGACGGGATTCCGTTGAACAAGCGCGGGTCTGGCGTTCGCAGGCTGGTGTTGCTTTCGTTCTTTCAGGCCGAGGCGATCCGCCTGCGCCAAGAACGTGAGAGGGGCGGAAAGCCGGGCATCCCGGTCATCTACGCCATCGAGGAGCCGGAAACGTCCCAGCACCCCGACACCCAAAAGCGCATCATTCGCGCTTTTTGTGAGCTCGCGGAAGCTGGCGAGCAGGTTCTCCTCACTACACATGTGCCTGGGCTCGCCGGCCTCCTGCCCTTGGAAAGCCTCCGTCTCGTCGACACCGACGTGGGCCAAGTGCGTGTCCGTACGGGGGATCAGCAGGCGCTCTCGGAGATGGCGGAGTCGCTGGGCGTCCTACCTGACCCGGTGAACAAGCCTGGCGTGAAGGTGGTTGTCGCGGTTGAAGGACCGACAGACATCGACGCTCTTATTTCCTTCGCCAAGATCCTGACGGAGGCGGGCAGCCTCCCTGACTTTGACGAGTCGAAGGTGTTCTGGGCGATGGGCGGAGGCACGACGCTGAAGGACTGGGTAGAGCGTCGGTATTTGGACACACTCGATCTGCCGCAAGTCTTTCTTTTTGACTCTGACTGTACGGCAGCGGGACAGGCCCCAAACCAAAATAAGGTCGACCTTTTGAAGACCATTCGGCAACGGCCGAACTGTCAAGCATACATGACCCGCAAGCGAATGATGGAGAACTACGTCCATCCTAATGCGATCAGCCGAGTGTCAGGCGGAAAGATCACTCTGCCTGCTGGAGTCAACGTCGACTACGATAACATCGCGCAGATGTTCAAGGATGCGTTTGACGTCGCCAAAGTCACCCATGGCAACGCGCTGGGCTTCTTTCCCACCGACCATCAGGGGCAGCGCATGCCGATTACGTCTGGGGAGTCGCATTGTAAAAGGATCATCGCCGCCTACGTTATGCGCCACATGACAGCGGATGAAGCACTGGATAGAGGAGCCTATAACGACCCGACGACCGGTGCCTCGGGCAACGAAATCCTCGACTGGTTGACTGCCATCCGGAACCTAATTCAATAGTGGCAGGGACATTATCACAGGAAGGAGGAGACGCGCGAACCTACCGCGACTGGGGGGCTTCCTGCCGGCAGGACTCGCATGAAGGGTAGTGGTACCCCTCTCTCTCCAGGGAAGGAGAGCACAACGATGTACGTTAGGCAGCGCCACAGCACCGCAAAGGACCCTACCCCAAACGCCCCGAAGGCGTGGACTCTTCGTTGGGACCTCCCTCGGGGCGCGGGCGGTAAACGCAATTACGTCTATGAGACGTTCCACGGGGGCCGACGGGACGCTGAGCGCCGCTGGACCGAACGGGCGGCGGAACTCCAAGGCGGTGCCTACGTCAAACCGACGAAAGAAACCGTAAAGGACTATCTGGAGGGATGGATTGCCTCCTATTCAGCCCGCCTCAAGCCGACGACAGCGGCCAGTTACGCTCAGATGATCCGAGTCCATATCGTACCGCGCCTCGGCGGCGCGGCACTCGCGGATCTCCAACCAGAGCACCTACGCCGGTTCTACGCAGATTTGCTCGTCGACGGTGGCCGCGCAGATGGTCGGGAAGGCGGGCTGTCTCCGCGTTCCGTCCGGTATGTTCACAGCATCCTCCACCGTGCGCTCCGGCAGGCTGTTCGCGAACAAAAGATCCCCCGAAACGTTACTGACCTTGTTGAGGCTCCATCGGCGAAGTCGCATGAGGTGCGGGATGTGCGAGCGTACACGGCGGACGAGGCACGGGCCATCAGCAGGGCGGCGGCGGGGCATCGCTTAGAAGCTCTTTTCCTTGTCTCCTGGCAACTGGGTCTTCGGCGTGGTGAACTACTCGGATTGCGCTGGCAGGACGTGGACCTGGACCAGGGCGTGTTGCGCGTGGTGCAGGAGTTAACTGAGGATCGGAAAGGCAAGCGCTTGGCGTTTGTCCAGCCGAAGTCGCGGAAGAGTCGGCGTACACTTCACCTCACGAGCGAGTGCCGGAAGGCGCTCATCGGGCACCAGGAGCAGCAGGCCACAGAGCGGGCCGCTCTAGCAGCAGGGTGGCAGGACTCGGGGTTGGTCTTCTGCACCTCTCGGGGCACGCCGATGATCCCCCGTAACCTCAACCGGGATTGGTACGCGCTGAGGAAGAAGGCCGGAGTGCCTGCCTACGGGTTTCACAGCCTACGCCACACCGCCGCCACGTTGATGCTCGCGGCCGGCGTGCCGTTACCTGTCGTGAGCGAGACGTTGGGACACGAAAGTTACTCGTTTACGAAGGATGTCTATGGCCACTTGGTGCCAGAAATGCAGATCCAAGCCACCACCGCGATGGACGCATACCTGCTCCGGCACTCGTCGGACGGTGACGGGCTACACGGGGTGCAACCGGAAGAGAGCGCATCGGGTGCAGTAGACCAGTCCGCATTCCGGGGCGCGTTGTAGCCCGATTTGTAGCCCGAACCCGGGGACAATGGGCTACAGCGAAGGCAAAAAGAGATAAAAGTGCTGGGAGGCCGAATCCTCAAGTGCCGCATAGCAGTAAGAACACTGAGAACTCCGACTAAGTCAGGCGGAAGTGATGATGAGACTCTTAATCAGCGGGTCGTGGGTTCGAGTCCCACCGGGCCCACCAACAGCCTCAAGGGTTTGCGGACACCGACCGAACGCCTGCCCCGCCCCACTGCCCATAAACTGCCCATAATCGCTCAGGACTTCGGCTTGGCGGCCCGCCGATGGCGGCGGGTCGGCGCCGGTTCGGGCTGGCGCTCGCCGAGGAGGCCGGCGCGGAGGTTGGCCGCCTCGCCGTGCATCTCCGGCGTGGCATGCCCATACATCCGGAGCGTCGTGGCGGCGCTGGCGTGTCCCAGCCGTTCC
>DAHWHT010000024.1 GCA_027335515.1 Clostridia bacterium | reverse complement strand
TTGATAGGCGACCACCTCCTCGACCGGACCGCCCAGCCAGATGAGGACGTCGACGAAGTGGCTTCCGGTGTCGTACAACTGCCCCCCGCCTGAAAGCGCCGGGTCCTGGCGCCAGGTGCCCGCCGCCAGTGACAGCCATTCCTGGCTGGACAGGGCGGTGATGGCGGTAACCCGACCCAGGGCGCCCGAGTGCAGTTGGTCGTACATCCACCGATAGCGCGGATCGACGTGCCGCTGATAGGCGATCATGAACGTCTTGTGGCAGCGCTCGATGTCGCGCAGCAGCCTCCCGGCCTCGGCCGCGGAACAGACCATCGGCTTCTCGCACAGGACGTGGAGGCCGGCCTCCAGGCAGTCGCGACTTTGCGCGTAATGCATCGTGTGTGGGCTGGAAATCAAGACGCAGTCGATGCCGCTGGCCGCCAGCATGTCCCGGTAGTCCGCATGGACCGAGGGGGAGATGCCCGTGGCCTGGCGGAAGCGTCCGATGCTGGCAGGGTTCGGGTCGGCCACCGCGACGACTTCGGCCTCGGAGGATTCCATAAGATTGCGGACGTGGCCGTGGGTTATACCGCCGGCGCCGATGATGCCGAATCTCCAACGCGTCATGTTCAACCCGGTCCCCCTTCGCTGGTTGCCGGGCTCCGCCGTTCGCCCGGCTCGACCATGGGACGCTGTCCCAGCCCGATCAGATCTGACGCCACACCGCATCGATGGCGGCGCGCGCCCGCGCCGCCGCCGCGTCGACGCCGAGTCGGGGGAGTTCTTCTGAAAAGGTCTCCACGGCGACGTACCCGTCATAGCCGGTGGCACGCAGCCGCCGCAGCACGGTGACCAGATCGATCTGCCCGCTCGCGCCCGGAAGGAGGCGCACGTTGTCCTGCTGCTCAGCCAGGGGACGCGCGGGGGCGTCGTTGATGTGGACGTGGACAATGCGCGTGGCCGGGACGCGATCCAGATCCGCCGGGGACGAGCCGGTGGTGAACCAATGCCAGCTATCCCAAAGGAGCCCGACGTTTGGCAGCCCGATGCCGTCACATAGTTCCACGGCGTGTTCGGCGGTCCACAAAAACGGTTCCCGGCCGACCCGCAGGGATGGGGTACCCACCCACTCCACCGCGAGCGCGATGCCATGCCCCCCCAAGACCTCGCAGCAGGAGCGCAGTCGACGCACGCAGCGCAACGCGTGGAGGGCGGGCGATACCCCGTCCGGAACGTTGGGCGGCACGAAGGTTGCCGCCCTGGAGCACCCGACGGTCGCCGCCGCGCCCACCTGCCGCTCAAGCGCTCGGAGGCCGTCACGAAAGGCGCTCTCGGACCCCTGCCAGTTGACCGGCAGTCCGAAGACGGCAAGGCGGACTCCGCTGGCGCTCTGCAGCTGTCGGGCGGCTTCGGCTCCCTGCGCTTCAACGAGACCGGCAAGTTCCCCAAGCGGAAACTCCACGCCGTCGAATCCGTGGCGGGCGGCGATGGCCAGCCAGTCGCGCAGGGAGCCGGGATAACCGGTGGTGACGGCATTGAGGCAGGTGCGCACGGAAACATCCCTCCGTAAGCCCGCGGGGATCTGGGGCCAGGCCGCATGCCATTCCATATCGTGGCCGACCTCCCTGCCGCCGCCGGCACGCGGCGCGGGGTGGGGTTGACCGCGCGGACGCCGCGGAAAACAATGAAGCGATGCAAGCTGCGGACGCGGTGCGCGATGGGGGGGCTGGGTCGTGGCGGCCATGCTGTTGGTCTCTGCGCTGACCGTGGCGATTATCGTGGTCGGTGTGCGGGCGCTGATTGGCCTGGCGGCCCAGGAGCGGCAGGTGATGGCCGATGTACGGGCGCGTCGCGCGCAGCCCGACGCCGGCCGTGAAACAAGTCTCCGTTGACGGAGGCGCCCCGCCCTTTTAGGGTAGATCTTCAGGTGCCGTACAGCGGGCTGACTAAGTGGTCGGTCAGACGGGGGGCTTGGATTGAAGATCGGTATCAACGGATTCGGGCGGATCGGGCGGTTGTGTCTGCGCACCCTGTTGCGGAGGCATCCCGGCGTGGAAGTGGCGGCGGTGAATGACCTGGCCACGCCTGCACAGCTTGCCTATCTCTTCCATTACGACAGCAACTACGGCAAATGGCCCGGGGAGGTGCTTGCCAGCGACGGTGCGCTGGAGATCGACGGGCGGCGCATCGTGGCGACGGCCGAGCCCGATCCGGCGAGCATCCCCTGGGCCGACCTGGGCGTGGACGTCGTGCTGGAGTGCACGGGGCGGCTCACCGATGGGCAGAAGGCGGCCGCGCACCTGCGGGCGGGCGCCCGCAAGGTCATCATCAGCGCTCCGGCCAAGAACGAGGACCTCACCATTGTGCTCGGGGTCAACCAGGCGCGCTATGAACCCCGCACGCACCACGTTCTTTCCAATGCCTCGTGCACGACCAACGGCCTGGCGCCGATGGTGTACGTGCTGCACCGCGCGTTTGGCGTCACGCGCGGGTTCATGACGACCGTGCACGCCTACACCAACAGCCAGGGGATCCAGGACGTGATCCGCGGCGACCTGCGGGAGGGACGGGCTGGCGCGGAGAACCTGGTGCCCCTCTCGACGGGCGCGTCGCGGGCGATCGGGCGCGTCCTGCCGGAGTTGGACGGGCGGTTGGACGGCATGGCCATCCGCGCCCCCGTACCGTGCGTCTCGATCGTCGACCTCGTGGCCACGTATGCCAAGCGCGTCACCGCCGCCGATCTCAACCAGGTGCTGGCCGAGGCAGCCGCCGGTGAACTGGACGGGATTCTGGGCTTCAGCCGCGAACCGCTGGTGAGTAGTGATCTGCGCGGCGACACGCGCAGCTCGATCATCGACGCGCCCCTCACACAGGGATCCGAGCATATGGGCAAGACGTTGGCCTGGTACGACAACGAATGGGGTTACAGCTGCCGCCTTGGCGACCTGGCCGCCTTCGTGCTCGAAAAGGGCTGGTAGAAGAAGGCGCGAGAGCGGACCTGAACCTCCCACGGCTACTTTCCGGGGCTCTCGGGGATAGCGGGTCTTCTCGCCGCCCCCACAATATCCCTGGCCTCAGCCCTGGCTCCACACCCCTGCGCGTGCGACCCACTCGGTCCGCTGGCGGGGCCGGGGCCGGGGGAACCGGCCCCCTCGCGGCCGCCTAATGCAAGGGCGGCGAACGGCCAATGGACGGCCGCCACGCCGCTGCGCAGAAGGCCTCAAACAGCGCCCGGGCCGCCGCATCGTCGCGCACCAACTCCTCCGGATGCCATTGAACGCCCAGCGCGAAGCGACGCCCCGAACACTCCATTGCCTCAACGATGCCGTCCGGAGCGAGCGCGGTGGTCCGCCACCCGGGCGCGACGCCCCGGACGGCCTGATGGTGGATGGAGTTCACCAGAACCTTCTGGCCGCCGAGCAGCTGCCGCGTCAGGGACCCCGGCAGCACCCCCACGCTGTGCAACCGAGCCTGGCGGTCGCGGGTAGGGGCGGGTTCGCGGTGCGTCAGGGTGGACGGGTATTGGGCGGGGATGTCCTGCCACAGGCCGCCGCCGGCCGCGA
>DAHWHT010000010.1 GCA_027335515.1 Clostridia bacterium | reverse complement strand
CCATGAGGAAACGGTGCAGACTCTTCTTTGCCGGTCGTCTCACTACCACCATCGTTCCGCCCTTGCGGCTGGTGCCCAGGCAGTGGCTGATGCCGAGAAAGTCGAAGGTCCCCGTCGCGCTCTTCCCTTGACGCCAGAACTTGACGCCGAACGGGACGAGGCGCGTCTTTTCCGGTGCTACCTCCAACCCGAACTTGGCCAGCCGACCCGGCAGCAGTTCCGCGAAGTGCCGCGCATCCGCCTCGCTCTCGAACAGAGCGAGGAAGTCATCAGCGTATCGGACCAGTTCTGCTTTCCCGTGCAACTCGGGCCGTACCACTTTGTCGAACCACAGGTCGAGAACGTAGTGTAAGTATATGTTCGCCAGCACTGGTGAAAGTGGGCCCCCCTGGGGCGTTCCTTGGGTAGGACGGGTCGCGGTGCCGTTGTCGTGGATCTCGGCCTTCAGCCATTTGCGGATCAGCCGGAGTATCCACGGGTCGCCGACTTTGAGTTCCAGCATGCGCATCAGCCATTCATGGTCGAGCGCGTCAAAGAAGCCACGAATGTCAGCCTCGAAGACGTATTGGACCCGGCCACCCATGACCCTCTCACGTATCCTGCGCAGGGCGTCATGTGCGCTCCGGTTCGGGCGGAAGCCAAAGGACGAGTCCCGGAAGATCGGCTCGTGGATGGCGCTCAGGAGCCTGCCGACCGCCGCCTGTAGCAGGCGATCTTCAACTACCGGAATGCCAAGGGGCCGAAGCTTTTGCGGGTTGCCGGCCTTTGGTATGTATACCCGCCGTACGGGGGGCGCGTCGTAGGCCCGGCGCTTGAGGCGGTCCACAAGGTCCGCCAGGTTGCCCTCCAGGTTCTGGCCATATGCTGCCATGCTGACTCGGTCGACGCCTGCGGCGCCGCGTCGGTTCATCTGCACGAAGGTCTCCTTGAGAAACTCCTCCGTTAGGTGATGCGCCAAGGCGGTGAACCGCTCGCGCGGCGCCTCCTTGGCCTTTCGGGCGATGCGTTCCAGTCCCGCGTACGTTCCGCTTCCTCCTCTGTGTGGGGGGATCTGCGCGACTGGTCCGCCGAAACCGCGGACGGCCTTCCCCATGTACGCGGCTTTCCCGCGCTCGGAGTACTATGCCGCCCTCCGACTCCTCCCGGCGCATCCGCCGCCCTTCGGGCTGGCCTATCGGGTGGTGCGTACGCTTGCGCGACGCCGGGAGGTCTCCCATGTTCCGACCGCGCCGCTTTCCGCCATGCCACGCTCTCTGACCCCGCCGAGGTCACCGCACCCTTGCCGATACCGGGTGCTTGTTGTTGCCTTCCGGGAAGAACAGCCCGTCGGCCCTCGGTTTATAGATTCACGAGGCTCAATCGCTTCACCCTTACGGGTTGCGGCCTGGACGTCGCGCTGTCTACGCTTCGCAGCCACCCTCGCGAGTGGCCACGCAAGACTCGCTTCGCCGTGGGTGGCTAGTCCTTCGGCGGTAGGAATCTCACCTACTCCGCGTGGTCAACTTCATGGCGCACGAACTTCTCTTCTTGGACGAACCGACCACCGGTTTCGACGTGGACGCCCGGCGCAACTTCTGGCAGCGCATCCGTGCGTTCGCCGCCAGCGGACGTACGGTGCTGTTTGCCACCCACTACCTGGAAGAGGCGGACGCGGTCGCCGATCGCATCCTTGTCTTGCAGCACGGCCGAGTGCTGGCCGATGGCAGCGCCGCGGCAATCAAGGCCGGCGCCGGCGGACGCGTGGTACGCTTTCAGGCAGCCGGCATCGACCGCTCCCGCTGTGAGCGCCTGGCCGGCGTGTCGGAGGTCGAGATCGACGGGGACCGCGTGCGGTTGCGAACCGCGGACCCAGACGCGACCGTCGCGGCCGTCTACGCCGCCGGCATCCCCGTGCGGGGGCTTGAGATCGGAGGCGCCGATCTGGAGGAAGCCTTCCTCACGCTGGTGAACGCTGAGACGGACGCGAAGGAGGCATCCGGGCGGTGAAGGGTTTTGCCACCTACCTCTGGATGGAGATCCGCCGCACGGTGCGCAACGGACGCTACCTGACGTTCACCATCGGTTTTCCGGTGGGTTTCTATTTGTTGTTTTCCGCGCTCTATGGCCGCCAACCGGCGGGAAACGCCCTGGGCGGTCTGAGCTTCAACACGCTGTACATGGTGTCGATGTGCGCCTATGGCGCCATGGGCGCGGCGCTGACCAGCAACGGCGCCCGTTTGGCCGCCGAACGCAGCGGCGGCTGGACGCGCCAGTTGCGGGTCACCCCCCTGACCCCGGCTGCCTACGTCCTGGCCCGCATGGCCACGGCGATCTGCGTCGCGCTGCCTGCGGTGTTGCTGGTCGGTCTGAGCGGCGTCCTCGTCCACCACGTCCACCTCGCCGCGTCCGCCTGGGTCGGCCTGATCGCCGGAATCTGGCTCGGCACCATCCCCTTTGCGGCCCTGGGGGTGTTCTTGGGCTACGCCCTGGACTCGGAGTCGGCGTACGGCGGCGTGATGATCGTCTACTTCGGCTTGGCCATCCTGGGTGGTCTGTGGTTCCCTTACGCGATCATGCCCCATGGCATGCAGCTCGCGGCGCGCATCCTGCCCGCCTACCACTACGCATCCCTGGGCTGGAACGCGGTCGCCGGGCGGGGACCCGGCTGGCGGAACCTGGCGATACTCGCCGCATACACCGCGGTCTTCGCAGCGGCCGCCGCTTGGCGCTACCGCCGGGACGAGGCGCGCGAGTATGCGTGAGCGGGCGGCGGCCGACGACCAGGCCCGCAGCGAGGCGCGCGGCCGCCTCTACGCCCTCATTTGGCTCGCGTTTCTGATCTACCCCGTCATGGATCTCTTCACGCCCCACCTCCCCACCTGGCGGCGCGCGGTGGGTGTCGCCGGTCTGGCGGTCTTCCTGGCCACCTACATCTGGGCGTGGTCGGGCCGCCCTCCCAGCTTGTCAGGACGAACGTTCACCTCGGTCGGGGTGACGGTCGTACTGGGACTGACCCTATCCGCCACCCTGGGTCCCGCATGGCTGGGCCTGTTCGTCTACGCGGCCGCGCTGGCCGGCTGGCTGCGCTCGACCCGCGCCGCCGCGGCCACCGTCACCGCTGTCACGCTGGCCGGCGCCTTCAGCGCCTGGACGGTGGGCGCAGGGGGGCAGGGCGGGGGGGCACTGGTGCTGACCGCCGGCCTGACCGGGATTGCCATGATGGGCATCAGCCAGTTGGTCCGCATGGCGCAGGCCCTGCGGACGGCGCGCGACGATGTGGCCCGGCTGGCGGCGGCCGACGAGCGCCTGCGCATCGCCCGCGACGTCCACGACCTTCTGGGCCATTCCCTCTCCGTGATCGCCCTCAAGTCCGAGTTGGCCCAGCGCCTGCTGCCCACCGACCCGGGCCGGGCCGCGGAGGAACTCCAGGCCGTGCAGGCGGTGGCGCGCCGCTCGCTGGCCGAGGTGCGCGCCACCGTGGCCGGCTACCGACAACCGACGCTCGACGAGGCCCTGGCCGACGGTCGCGCCACCCTGGAAGCGGCGGGCATCCGCTGCGCCTTCCTGCACGGCGCCGGCCCACTGCCCACCGCCATCGATAGCGCGTTGGCCTGGGTGGTGCGGGAGGCGGCCACCAACGTGCTGCGCCACAGCCGGGCGTCCAGTTGCCAGGTGCGGACCTGGCGGTCCGGGGGCGCGGTCCTGCTGGCGGTCACCGACGACGGCCAGGGTGGGGCACACAACGCCGGGGAGCACCAGGGCGGGACCGGACGGGCGGGGATGCGCGAGCGGCTGACGGCCATCGGAGGGAGCCTGGAACTGGGTGCGGCACCGGGCCGCGGGCTGCGCCTAGAGGCCCGCGTTCCCCTGGCGTCGGCCAAGGCCGACGCGTCCAGCGATGTATCAGTCCGGGCCGCGCCGGCCCGGTGCCAGGGGGCCGGAGAATGATCCGCATCCTGCTCGCCGAGGACATGGGCATGGTGCGCGGGGCGCTCGCGGCCCAGCTCGCGCTGGAAGGCGACCTGGAGGTGGTGGCCCAGGTCGCGCGGGGCGACGAGGTGCTCCCCGCGGCCGTGGAAACCGAGCCGGACGTCGCCGTGCTGGACATTGAGCTTCCGGGTGGCGACGGGCTTGTGGCAGCCGAGCGGTTGCACGAACGCTTGCCCGCCTGCCGCGTCGTGATGCTTACCACCTTCGGACGCCCCGGCTACCTGCGCCGGGCCATGGCGGCCGGGGCCCGCGGTTTCCTGCTCAAAGAATCCCCCGCCAGCGCCTTGGCCGCCGCCATCCGCCAGGTCGTCGCCGGTGACGTGGTCGTCGCGCCCGACCTGGCCCTTTCCGCCCTGCGCGCGGGCGAAAGCCCCCTGTCCGCCCGGGAGCGCGACGTGCTGGACGCCGCCCGCACCGGTCAGACGATCGCGGCCCTGGCCGCCGCGCTGCACCTGTCTGAAGGCACGGTGCGCAACCACCTCTCCGCCGCCATTCAGAAGCTCGGGGTGCGAACGCGCGCCGAAGCCGCCCACATCGCGAAGGAGCGGGGCTGGCTGTGAACGCGCCCCATACTCGTGGATGAGGTCGTGACCACCATACCGCCGGCACGCGCAAGCGGGCCCCCGGCGGCAGAATGTGCGGCTCGGCAAGGCGCGGAAACACCCGCACCGGCCACAGCGCGCGATGGGCCTGCTCGCACAGGTCGTCGATGACCCCCGACGCCTCCGCTGGTGGGCCCGGTACAGGTCCTGTGGCTTGGGCGCGGTGACCAACACCAACGTCCCCGCCGCGCGCCAGGCGCCGCCCGCCGCGGCAGTGGGCCCGGCGGGCGCATCGCACACCACCCAGTCCCGCACCGCCGTCAGGCTCTGGGCGATCCGGCCCAGGAGCGCAGGCTCCCCCAGCGACCAGCGCAGCCCGACACTGCCCCGCACGAGGTGGCGCCCGCAGGACGTGGGGGCAAGCATGTGGCCCAAGACGGCGGGATGGCCGATTGGGCCGTCCTCGATGGCGGCAACGGCCTTGCCGCAGCCGCCAGAGCCGGGGCGAGCAGGGCGGCCACCTCGGTGGCGCCGCGGCCTCCCTGACCGCCGCAGACCGCGATGACGGAGC
>DAHWHT010000385.1 GCA_027335515.1 Clostridia bacterium | reverse complement strand
CGGGCCCCTCCTCCCCCTGGCATGCCCTGGCACTGGCGGCCCTCGGGGCCGATCCCGGACTCTGGGCGCACCGGCGACGGGGGCTCCTGTCCCGGTTCGTCAACCTGCGAGGTGATCGTCTTGGCGCGCGTCAACCTGCACGATGAGCTCCTGCGGCAGAGGCGATCGGGCACATCGGCTGCGGCGGAGACCGGGCCGGAGTATCCGACGGGGCGGGTGGAGCGCCGCCTGCTGGAGGGCCAGGCCGCCCTGCTGGCCGAGGCGCTGACAGACCCGGCGGCCGCCGCGGGGCCGCTCCGCGCGGCGATCGCCCAGGCCGTCACCAGCGAACGCGAGGGGCTGACCGAGCCTGAGCGCGCCGCGCTGATCTCTGAACTCGAAGCGCGCCTCCTGGGCTTGGGCATCCTGCAGCCGCTCCTGGAGGACGCCGCGGTCACCGACATCCTGGTGAACCGCTACGATGCGATCTTCATCCGCCGCCGCGGCCAACTGGAGCGCACCCCGCTGCGCTTCCGGGACGAGGCGGCCGTGCGGGGCTTGGCCGAGCGCCTGGCGGGCGCGGCCGGGCGGCCCCTGTCTGAGGAGCGCCCCACGGCCCTGGTGCTCCTGGCTGACGGCGTGCGGGTGCGCATCCTGCAGCCCCCGCTGACACGCGGCGTCGTCCTGGCCCTGCGCAAGCCCGCCCCGCCGGACGCCCTCGGCCCTGCAGACATGGTGACCCGTGGCGCCTGGACGGAGGAACTGCGCGACTTCCTCGGTCAGGCGGTCCGCGCCGGGTTCAACCTGGTCTTCTACGGCGAGACGGGCTCCGGCAAGACGACGGGTCTTCGGGCGATCTGCCGGCTGCTCGGGGAGGGGCGCGCCACGCCGCCGCGGCTGGTGGTGCTGGAGCACACATCCGAGCTCAACCTGCCGGCCGAGCGGGCCGTGGCCGTGCAGGCCGTGGAGCGCGCCGGGGCGGAGGGGATCTCCCTCTTCGAGGCGTTCCCGGTGACCATGCAGCTGCTGCCCCAGGTGGTGATCGTGGGCGAGATCCTGGACCGCGAGGCGCTACCGTTTCTGTATGCGGCGCTCTCCGGGCACCAGTGCCTGGGGACGATCCACGCCGGCCGGCCCGAGCTGGCCATCTGGCGGCTGGCGGTGCTGGCACATGCCGGCGGGCTGTCTGAGGACCTCGCCGAGCGGCTGGTACGGGGCACGATCGACCTGCTGGTCGAACACCGGGCGCTGCCCGACGGGCGGCTGGCCGTCACCGGTGTGGCGGAGGTCTTGCCGGACGGGGCACCACGGGACCTCTTCCGGTTCCGGGAGGGGGCACTGGAACGCGTGGGCGACCTCACCCGGGAACGCGCGGAGCGCCTGGAGGGCGGGGGGTGGCGATGGTGATGGTGCTCCTGGACGCGGGCATCGCCTTGGCCGTCGCCCTGGCCGCCCACGCCGCCCTTGTCTCCGCCCACCCCTACCGCTCGGTGCGAACCGAGCGGCGGAAACGGGCACCTGATCGGCCCAGCGGGCCGTCGGCGGGTCGGCGTGGCGTCCTGATGGCGGCCATCTGTGGCGTGGCGGTGGGGTTGGCCGCCTGGTCCGCCACCGACAACCTTGTGGCGGCGCTCATCCTGGCGGCGGGAGCACTCACGATCCCCGGCGCGCTCGCCGGAGCACGGCGGGCCCGCGCGGAGGCGGGGCGTGACCGCGACGTGCAGCAGTTCTGCGCGGTGCTGGCCGACGCCCTGCGCGTCGAACCTGCCCTGGTCCGCGCCCTGCCGGCGGCGGTCTCTTTGGCGGCCCCCTGGCTCTCGGGGTTCGTGCGTGCGACCTTGGCGGCTCACCAGGCGGGCGCACCCCTGCGGCAGGCCCTGCGCGACGCCGCGCGGCCCAGCGGCCGCCGGGACCTGGCGCTCGTGGCCCGGCTGGCCGGCGCAGCGGCGGAACTGGGCAGCGGCGGTCCGGAGACGCTCTCCCGCCTGGCGGAGGCTCTGCGGAGGCGGCGGGAGCTGTATCTGAGCCGGAGGGCGGAACTCGTCGGCCACGGCATCGTCGTGGTAGTGATGCTCCTGATCCCCGTGGCGGCCTACTTGATCGAGATGGGCCTGCCAAGTGCACGAGCGTCCCTGCTGCACACCGGCGCCGGGCACGTGGCGGTGGCGTTCGCGGCGGCATGTGAGTTGGGAGCGTGGCTAACGCTGCGCAAGACTGATCAGGATCACTGGAGCGGTGATCAGGCGGGATGACTCGGCAGCTCTTGTCCCTTGCTCACCCGTCCGGCGAACAAAGCCTCCAGGTCCAGGGAACCGTCGCAGAACGTCTCCTATGAGTCATGGTCCAACCCACTGCCGAGGTTGGCGGGGTGCGCCCAACTGTATGCCCTCGTGTTTACAACAACCCCGCCCTCGACCGGTCTACCCTGCTTCGCAAAGTCGCCTATCAAGGCGTCGAGAGCCTTCGGGATATCATCCCACAGGAATGGATGCACGTTGTCAGCTGATAGTTGACCAATCGAATCAAGCACGGTTTGTATCACTGCTGTCTTTTGTATATAGTCGTCCACATGCTGACCCGCTGACAGCAACCCCTTCTTCCGCAGCACCTCGGCAAGGTACTGGCCCCACTTTTTTCCCCTGAGCCATGGTTTGTCAGCCTGCGCCGCATCGAAATCTGCTTCCACGAGTTCCGTACTGTAATGCTCGCGTACGTATTGACACACGGCGGTTATCAAAGTTCGCCTCGGGAGGAGGTCTTCGATCTCCGTTTCTGCCTCAGGGTTTGGGGTTGGCAACAGCAGAACCTGTCCGCAACTACCCCATGGCTCCATCCGAATTATAGCCTCGGCTTGTCGCCCGTCTCGGTCGTTGTCTAGGACGACCAACAGGGGCAAACCCAACTGTTGTACCAGGCTTGCGAACGCTGGCACCTTACTTGCCCCGCCGCGCTGCACAATGGTGACCTCATCAGATCGGGGTCCTGCGAGTCCTGTGGCCGCCCTGGCCCTCAATACGTTGGCTAGTAAGAGAGCATCAGATTCTCCCTCGACAACGACGGTAACGGTACCGAGGTACAGGCTGTCATCGATGGAGATACCTAGGACGCGACGAATGATCTCAGGCGTTGCTGCCGGTTCTTGCACCTGCGCCGTGCCGTTGCGATGATCCCTAACCAGGAGACATGTGGACGAAGGTCGGCGAAGGTCTAAGAATGCCCCCGAGTGCGAGGTTACGACGATCTGGTGCTCAGAAGCAAGGCACCTGAGGAACGCGGCGTAGGCCTTTTGGATTCCACTAGAAAGATGTTGTTCCGGTTCGTCAATTGCGATAAGGGGAGGGGGTTGCAGAGCATCGAACTTCTGTTTCCGTCGCCGAGCCAGCGCGATGACCGCTAGACTGTAGACGAGTTGCCTGATGCCGGTGCCAGCCTTGCGCAGCGGAACCGGGTACCCATACTCATCCCAGACAGCCATTACGCTAGAACCGGGGTCAACGACAACTTGATTGGGCATCTTTCCAGGTTCAGGAGGAAGGATTGACCCAATGCTGTCGTTAACCCACTTCAAGTCAGCGTCTGCAAGTTCGGCGGGCCACTTCAGCGCCAGAAGATCCCCCTCCGCTAGTGTAAGTCCTGGTGGCGACTGTCCTATATCAGATGGCCGTATGTGAATCAATCGTGGAAGCAATGCCTGTGCCGCATCGAGCCGATACCATTCCGGCTGAGCGCCCATCACCGGGCGGAGCACGTGCACTGGTGTTGGAGCCGCGCTATCCGACTTCAATTCCATCTGGCCATTCGGCAGTTCAATCCCTTCAAATACGTAATCACGCCGAATATGGACGTGACCCTCGTATATGATGGGAAAGCCAAAGTCAGGCTCGGCACCTTCTGCCAGCGCCAAGGTGGCACTGAGCGTCACCGTTCGCGACGTTGCCGTTCGCGAAAGATCGACACTCGGCAGTTTGCCGCCTGCGCTCAAAGAGGACGGATAAATAAGCCACTTATAGGCGGCTATCAAATTTGACTTGCCCGCGTTATGTGCCCCAACCACGCACGTGTAGTTAGCGTCAAATGTTATCCTTGCTTCCACCAGGGAACGGAAGTTTGAAACGTTCATCTCTACGAGCACGCGCCCCGCACCCCCCGATGAGATCATGGACGCTTGCCGAACCGACACCCATCGCAACTTACGGATCATCCCAGTTCGCGCACAGATGGACGCAACCTGATCACGGCGGCGCGCGGCCAGGGAGACGGGCGAGATGGAGTACATCCTGGCTACGACGTACTTTAGCCGACTATGTCCATGTCGGCCCCGTCCTGCCCGGCGGATCTGGTGGTTCGGAAGGGTCACGATGTCACGGGGCGTGCTTCTGGCGGCACATTGTCGAGACTCAGTTCCACGGCCGTGTGGCCCAAGACGTTAGCTACCGCCGGTTAGCGTTAGCCCTGAACCCCACTGGTCGCGGCCAGAACGATCTGCGCGGCGGTCCCCGTGGCGCTTTTCTCACTGCCCAAGGCCCCGGCTCTGCGTCAACCGTAGATTGATCGCACGGGCATCCCCCAGACAGCGGGAGGCCCACACGCACATCGGGAGGAGACACCCATGCCACCCGCGTTGTTGTTCACCCTAGCTTTCGCCGCCGCCGCAGCCGTGTTGGGATACACGGCTATGACCCCGTCGATGTTCCGCCGGCCCATCCGGCACCCACCGCCCTGGACCCTTCGGTGGTCCCGCGCCCTTGCCGGCCGCCTCGGCCTGGGGGCGACCGCTTGGGACCGGCCCATCACGCCGACGGGCGTGGCCCTCGCCGTCTCCGTCATGGTGCTCGGAGTCCTGCTGCACCACCCGTGGTCCGCCCTGCCCCTCAGCGGCGCCGCAGTCCCCGTCCCCGGCTGGCTGCGCCGCCGCCGGCACACCGCGTGGCGCCGACACCTCCTCTCCGAACTCGGCGACGCGGTCGAGTACCTGGAACTGCACTTCGCCGCCGGGGCCACCGTGCCCGACGCCATCACCGGGACGGCCGCCTTCCTGGTCGGCCCCCTCGCGGGCGAACTGCGGCGCGTGCTCGCCCGGGCCGCGCTCCTGCAGGATGGGTCCCGGGCGTTGGACGAGTTGGCCCAGCGTCTTGCCGACTCCGACCTCACTGCCGTGGCGCGGCGGCTGTCCGCTGCCTGGCGTCTGCGGGCCCCCGGTCCCGAGACCTTCGCCGGCTTCGGCGAAACCCTGCGCCACATCCGCGAGACGCACATCGCCGCCCGGACCAAGACCCTCCCGGTGGCCTACGTCGCCATCGCCGGCTGGATGCTCTTCGCCCTGGTCGCCATCGTCGCCGTGCCCGCCGGCACGGCGTTCCTGCACTCCCTCTCCAGCTTCTGACCCCCTGTCCGCACAAGGGAGGCGATCCCCCTGGCACAGCCAGCACCGCTGGCCGGCCTCACCGTGCCCCGCGGCCGGGACCCGCCGGACCGCGACGCCCCGCCACGACGGAAGGAGGTGCACACCGCATGGCAGCCCGCATCCGCGCGCGGCTTTTGACCGCCGCGCTTGCCGCCGCCCACCGCCTGGCCTCTGAGCGCGGCGCCTGGGACGAGATGGCCTGGAAGGGCATCATGGTCGCCCTCGCCGTCGTCATCGGCCTGGTCGTCTACGGCCTCCACGGGCAGATCACCGGCTGGATCACCGGCAGCGTCAACCAGGCCATCAGCGGCGCGACCCCCTGAGTGCGCGCGGGCGCGGTCCGGCCACTCTGGCCGCGCCCGGTTCCCATCCTAAAGGAATGGAGGTGCCGCCGTGGCGGGGCTCCTGCGGAAGGTGCTCCTCTCGGAGCATGGGGCCATCGACGAGGTGATCCTCTGGGCCTGCGGGGCGCTGGTCGCCATCATGGCCGCCGGCTTCGCCCT
>DAHWHT010000376.1 GCA_027335515.1 Clostridia bacterium | reverse complement strand
GGTCTACGTCGAGACCGTCAACCAGCCCGTGTTTACCGGAACGGCTTTCGCGGACGCCAGCGACCAAGCCTACGCCTTGATGAACCCCTACCTGGCGCCCGGAGGAAGCATCGCCAGCGGGAAGATGTCCGTGTCCGCCGCCTTCAAACAACTGGCCAGCATCGTTAACAGCTTCGAGGCCACTCAGTCGAACGCGCAGGCCGGCTCTGCCCCGAAGGCCTGAGCGGCGCCAGGGCCCACGGGCCCCGGGCCCTGGTATGCCGATTCGGCCGCGTACGGACCGCCGGATGCTTGGCCGTCGCCCGAGAGGCTACGCACCGCCCCGACCCGCCGACTCCGGGACGGGTCCCCGCCGGCCTCTCAAGCCCCATCGTCAGGGCAGAGGCGTTGTGTCACCGGTGGACATGCCAGGCTCTCCCATTGCCGGAGGGCGACGGGTGGCCACCGGACGACGGCCTTTCCGCCGAATGAGGAGGCGGTGGCGGGCGAGGCCGGAGAAGGTGTGGGGGACGCGTGTCCACGGCTCGGGCGCCGCCCCCACGGATCCGGGCGGCCCCGGCCAGCCCGCCCTTGCCCCACCGGATACGCAATCGGCCCCTGTCTCTTGGTCCCGAGCCCGGCGGAAACGGCCCTGGGCCGCGAAGGCGGGGGGAGGCGCGAACCGCCCCCCGCCTTCGAGCCTCGGCCTGACCATCGCGCGCGATGGCGGACGCCCGGCGGCAACCGCGTTACCGCGGGCTACGTGAACATGCCCTGCAGGCGATGCAGCATCGCCCGGTGCGCCTGGATGATGGCCTGGGCACTCTCCACCGGCGCGGCGGCGTCCGCCTGCTCCAGGGTGTTGATCTGCTGCGCAATCGACCGAAAGCCGGTCTGGACGTCGACCTGGCGGTTCCAGATCCGCGCCCAGGTGGTGCCGATAATCTGAAACGCCTGCAACGGGGCATACTTGAAGAACTGCAGCCCATACCCCCAGCCGTTGACGGCCGCGTCCTTCCAATAGCCGATCGCCTTACCGCGCAGCAGGGGGGCGACGGATCGCACCACCGCCTCCCACTCGTCCCACTGGGACAGCAGCGCGGGTTGCTGCAGGGTGAGGCGCATGACGTAGCGGGTCCAACCGGGGTCCACGGTCGCAAAGCGAAACAGCTCCCAGGCCAGGTCGCGGTCGGCCGCCGGCACGGTCGCGTTCAGGCCGTAAAAGTCGATCTGCACCGCGGTCGCAGGGCGCACGGGCCAGCGCGGATAGGGAATCAGGTCCCATTTAAACTTCGCGCCGAGGTTGTTGACCGCCGACAGCATGGCACCGCCGGCACCTTCGCTGAACACGCAGGCGTCCAGCCACATCCCGGCGAGTTCTCCCCCCGGCCAATGCCCGCGATTCGTGACGATGTCATTGTGGATCAACTGAAAGGCCCATTCCCCACCCCGGATACTTCCGGGAAGATCAAAAAGGCATTGGGTACCGCTCGTATCCATAAACGCGCCGCCAAAGCCGTGCAGCAGAAACGCTCCCTCGCCGATGAAACTGGGTGATACATCCAGGGTGGCGCCGTAGCGATGCTTGCCGCCCTTGTTGGCGGCGCACGCCTTCCATAGCTTCGCGGCATCCGCGGCGGTCCAATTGGGATCCGGATACTCCAATCCGAGTTCATCCAGGATGTCCTGACGGTAGAAGTATGGCTGGGCGGCGGTGTAGGCGGGCACCCCATAGAGCCCCGTGGGCTGGCGAAACGTTTGCAATTGACCGCTGGACCAGATGCCTTCGGCAATGTTGTCGCGGCGCAGGAAGGCGTCCAGCGGCGCCAGGAAGGGCAGAGCCGTCGCGAAGTCGTTGCAACAGCCACTCACCACGTAGGGTCCCGCCCCGGCCACGCTGGCACTGATCACGGCCGGCATGTTGCCCCACGGCTCGTAAACGGCGCGGACGCCCTTGTGGTGGGCGTTGAAGTTCTGATCCACATACCGCTGCACCAGGGCGTTGACGGAGGCGCTGTGGGGTCCTTGCACATTCAGCTGGAAGGGGATCGTGCGCACGCGGGCCGCGGGTGACGGCCCGTGGCGGACTCCGGCGCATCCGCTGAGCGCCGCGGCGGACACCGTCAGGCCGGAGGCGAGCAACCGACGGCGGGTCTGCGGCCTTTCCACGCGCATCCCGGCCACCCCCGTATCGATCTCTCAGGACGCAGGCATCCAAAGCCTCGGTCTGACCGGAAGCCCCACCCCCCCTTCCACCATCCGCAGCGACGCGACGGACACCGTCGCCGGGGCCCCGCCCACCACGCACCGGACCCAGCCGGGCGCACGGCCTGGGAAAGACCGGGACGGTCCGGCGGGTCCGCAGTATCCCGAGCCGAGCCGCCGCTCCAGCAGACCCACACCCCCCCAGAACGCGGCCAGGCGCGTGGATGGACCGGTGAGCCGCGATCCATCCACGCGCCTGATGTCTGGCAACCCTTGGGACGCAGGCGGAATGGGGTGGACCGGCAGCGGGCACGCGGATCCGCGCCGAGGCGGACGGTTCGGGCCGCCCCCCTCCGCCTGCCGCGGTCGGACCCCGGCCCCCACGGACGCGGTGATCGCACCCCGCGGGCGCCGCCACGTTCGCTCCCCCACCCCTCCGCACACGCCGTACGAGACGCACCGCAGCACCCGGCGGCTCGGAACCGGACGCGCCACATCCTGACGCATGCCGCTCCATACCGACGGTGTGAGGCGCTTCGCAGCCGTCCCTGTGGCTCCTTCCGCCGTGGACACGTAAATCGTCCGTGGTGGCGAAGGAAACAAACCCATTCCCGGCGGCCCTGAGGACGGCGGCCCGCGCCGCCTCCGCGGCGCCGGCTCCGCGGAGATCGTTTCGGCGGACGTCCGCCGGGACGCGGGGAGGCTTGCCAGGCCCGGCTTCCGGCGGTTCAGATCGTCGAGCCGGCGCGCGAGGACACCCGGTCGCCGGGACGCCAGGAGACCACGGCCTCGCGCGGCGGCGGCGGCACGCTGCGCCAGGTGTCGCCGTCCTTGCGCAGCAGGCCCTCAAGTGCCTCCGCCAGACGGGCGTGCTCCTCGGGGCTTGTGAGCTGCAGGGCCCGGCCGAGTTGCTGCACCGCCTCGTCCCGGTCCGCATAACGCATGCCTGCGGGCCCGGCGCTTGCAGCGGCATGCAGCGCGACGTCCGCGACGATGCCCTGCTCGAGCAGAACGTTATAGAGATGGCCGAAGACCGGTTGGGCGGGCAGCGGCCGGTCTGGATGGAATTGCGGCCAGAGGACCTCGATCAGCGGCTGCATCTGCCCGACTCGGATGGAAAGCACGCAGCGACGGGTGGCGATACGCTCCATGGCTGCGATAAATCCCTTGGCGTCCGGACAAAAGTGAATGACCAGCGATGCCAGTGCCACCTCGACCGGGGGCACCTGGTCGGCGGCATCCGGCCAGGCGCCGGCCACCACCCGTACCCGCGCCGCCGTGGCGGGATCCTCGCCCGCCAGATCCTCCTGCAAGTAGCCGCGCATGTCCTCACTGGGCTCGACCGCCCACACCCGGCAGTTCTGGCGCGCCAGGACGCGGGTGTAGCGGCCGGGTCCCGCCCCGAGATCGGCGACGCTGCGCTCTGGGCCGAGGGCGTCCAGCACCGCGCGCACCACCGGGGCGTCACGCAGATCGCGCCGTCCCGACTCGCGCAGCCGCTGCGCCATTCCACGGAAGCGCTGTCCCCGCTCACCGACCGGCATCCGCTCCCGGTTGTTCACCATGCTCGTCCAAAGCGCTGCTGCCGATTCCAAGTCCCTCCACCCCCGTTTGACCCAGGCGCGGCACCGACGCACCCGGCGTTCTCTCCACGAGCATAGGCAACCGGCCAGAGGCACACAAGGGAGGTTGAAGCAGCTATCCGAAACGCCACGCAAACCGCGCCGATAAGGTAGGTATGAGCAGGTTTGACAGGTGGCCAGAGGTTCTTCGACCGGCAGAGGCCCCACGGGCACTGAGGATGCACGTGGGGCCTCTGCGTCGGGTGCGTCCAGATAAGGTGACCCGATCCGGCCGGTGAGAGCCCGGCGGCGGCAGAGTCGGAGCCGTCAAGTCACCCCTCCGGCGTAGGTCGGCGACGACCCGGTCGAAGCGAGGGGTAGGGGTCCGCAACCGCACTTGGC
>DAHWHT010000363.1 GCA_027335515.1 Clostridia bacterium | reverse complement strand
GATTGGGGACCGCGCCACGGTCCGCTGGGGCACCGGCCGGGACAGGCACACCTGGACGGGCGTCGTGGTCGGCCGCTCCGCCTCGGGCTTCACGCTGCACACGGGCCGCTACCGGCGCTTCGTGGGTGTCATCGACCTCTGGGCCCGGCCCGCCTTGCTGGATGAGCCCGGCGCGGCCCGTACCGTCCGCGCACGTGGCCCCGGCCGGCGGCCGGCCCGGCGCGGCCGTACCCCAGCCTACGCCGACCCTGCCGGCGCGTGGCGTTGCCCCCTTGGCTCCGCCCCTCCCTGAGCGGGCGGAGCCGGAAGCCTCAACACCGCCGGCCCGGGGACCACCGACGGGTGCTGGACGTGGACGGCGGCGCCCGTCTTCACCATCGTCGCTGTCCCGTCGGGGGCGAGCCTCTGTTACGAGATCACGCTGACCACCTCGGATCCGGCCGTGACCCCCCGTCGTGGATGTGACCAACCTCTTCGGGATCAACGCCCAGCAGCAGACCTCGGGCAACGCGGCCTCTCTGCTCTGCACCGGGAGTTCCTGCTGAGGGCGACGCGGTGGGCGCGGGATAGCAGGGACGCGGCAAGCCGAACTAAAAAATGCTGGGGGCAAGGCGGTGAGCGCAGTCGGGAGGATTCGCCTCAGAGTTGCGCACGGCTCCACCAACACCCCCTCGACCATGCGGCCACCCATGGGGCGCAACTCTTGTTGGACCGCCACCTCGATGGCGTCGAGGTCGAACGCCTCGGCTGCGCTTCGGCGGAACAGTTCGTCCACGGCCTCGTGCACCATCTGCGCGGCGATCTCCGCCTCGACCACCTCACGCGTGACCGCCGTCACTGTCGCAGGCCTGTGGCCTTCGTACCCTGGGACAGAAGTACGCCGCATCTGGGAGGGACAGCGATGGCCAGCGAGGACCGAAACCGTACCCACATCTTCAAAGTGCACGGCCGGTGGTCGGGGGAGGAGCGTAGCGGCGAGGTCGGGCTCGGTGGCGCGCAGACCACAACGATCAGCGTTCCTGCGGCCTTCGGTGGGAACCGGCCAGGCACCAACCCGGAGGAACTGCTGCTCGCATCTGCCCTGGCCTGCTACCTTATGACCCTCTCGCGTACATTGCTTCGGAGAGACCTGAGTGCCCTTCAAGTCGGGGCGGAGATCACGGGCGAGGTCTCGCGTACACGGGAAGGCCTCCGCTTTGATCGTATACTCCTGTGCCCCGTGGTGCACGGTGCTGCCGCAGACCCGGCCTATCGGCAGCGGGTTGAGAATGCTCTCCTCGAAGCAGAAAACGACTGTTTCATCGCTCGAACACTGCGGCCGGTCATCCCATACACACTGGAGCCGCGCTTCACGGACTAGCCCGCACGGGGACGCGTGGGCAGAGGGGACGTGGGGAGCCGACCCGGGGCAGCTCCGGGCGGCCGAGGAGCCCAAGGGCGTCGTTGGGCAAGACCGCGCGTGGGCCCAGGCGACCGTCACGGGGCGACGTAGGCGGGACTGTCGTCGGGCACCGGACCGGTGAGGTGGCGCCGAACTTGCAGGCGCCGGCGGATCCCATCGAAGCACTGGAGCGCGAGGCGATAGCGCGAGGGGGGGCGAGCGCCGTGGCGGACAGGCTGGGATCGGAAAATGCAGTGATTCTTACCGGTTATCCCACACTCCGCACCCTAAAATCGGGCAGGCGGGATTTTTGCGGGCCCGGGGGAGAAACGGCGGGGCGGAGGCGGGCGGGTCAGGGGCGCGGCCGCTGCGCGTCATCGGCGAAGGCGGCGATGGGGATGCCGAGGAGGTCGAGGACGCGACGGGCCGCGGGAGGGAGCTTGATCACGCGGACCGTTTCGCCGTGCTCCTGCACGAGGTCGGTATGGATCTCGCCGAGGTGGTCCAGGACGGTCTGGCCGGACGGCGTGGTGGTGCGACGGTTGTCGTAGGTCAGCAACTGCTCGCCGCGTTCGGCGAGGGCGTGGCGGATGCGGCGCTGCATGACGGCGAAGGCGACGTAGGCCATGAGCAGGACGTAGCCCATCGCGCGGACGCGTTCGGGGCGTTCGAGGAACATGGGGGCGACGGGCAGCGCCTTGGTGCGGTGGAAAGGGATGCCTTGGTGCGGTGGAAAGGGATCTCCACCGCGGTCTGCTGGCGCTTGTAGACGGCCAGCAGTTCGCGCGGGGAGCGTCCGGAATCGTTGGTCACGAGCACGAAGGTGGAGCGGAGTTCGATCTCGCGCCGCAGTTGCGCCGGGTCCGGCGGGGTCACCTCCGCGGTCCAGCGAAAGCGCGTCACCGGGAGCGGAGGAGGCGCATCCTTGCGCGGGCGGCCGCGTCCCCGTTTGCCGGGCACCAGGACCGGCTGGATGAGCGGGGCAAGCGCGTGGTAGCGCAGGTTCAGTTTGGCCCGCAGGGTGACGCCGGCCTTGTGGGCGAACTCCGCGGAGGCGACGGTGGGCCCAGCGGCGAGCGCCTCTGCGATGGCTTGGCGCTCCTCGGCGATCAGCCGCCTTTGCCGGGCGCGGGCGCGCGCCTCCAGGGCGGTGGAGTGGACAACGACGCAGCGGTAGCGCAACGCGGCCAGCGGATGGCCGGGGTTGGCGCTGAGAGTGATGTCGCCGAACACGCGGAGGCGGTAACGGGCGGCGCGGGTCCGCGGACTCATGGGCGCCGGCTCGTCCCAGCCGGCGCCGGACCAGGCCTGGAGCTTCAGCGTCTCGGCCACATCGTACGTCTCCGGCAGGCGGCTGAGCCAGTGCAGGCCGGCCTTGTCCATCGCCAGGAGGTTGTCCGGGGTCACGACCTTGCAATCCGCCGTATAGAGGATGGCGCGCAGCGTCGCTTCGGGCAGCAGCTTCTCCAATTGGGCGATGACGCCGGCGTTCCAGGTCGTATCGTTGAGGTTGCCGTCATGCACGTCGCCGAGCCAAGGGATGCCGTCGGGGCTGGCCACCAGCCCCATGCCGACCTGCTTGAGGTCTCTCCGGTGGTCCTTGCTGTAGCCGGCGACGATCTGCAGGGCCTCCGGGGTGGGTGACTCGTAGGCGCCATACAGGGCCACGGCGGTGGTGTCGCCGTGCAGGGTGTCGAAGGGCACCCGCTCGTGCGCCCACACCTGCGCGGCGACGGAGTGGAAGACGGTCGTCGGACGGGCTGCGGCGAGCTTGTCCAGGGCGCGGCCGAGCGCGTCGTCGTTGAGATCCTCAGCAGCGACCCCGGAGCAGCGACCCCGGGCCCCAGGAGGACGGGGAGGTCCTGCCGCGCCAGGACGCGCCCGACACGGTAGAGCGCGGTGCGATCGAAGAGGGCGCAGAGCATCAGGGCGAGCAGGCGGGTGCCGGGTGAGAGCTTGCACTGCGTG
>DAHWHT010000348.1 GCA_027335515.1 Clostridia bacterium | reverse complement strand
GAGCGCCGCCTTTGCTACGTCGCCTTCACCCGGGCGCGGCGGTTCCTGGCGGTCAGTTGGTCGGCGGACCCCAGTCCCTTTCTCCTGGACGCCGGGCTCTTGGCGCGGCCCGCCCCCCCGCCGGCCCCGGAACGGCGGGGTCGCCGGTCCGGGGCGCGGCGGGCCTGACGCGTGGTCCGATCAGGGCAGGGGGCGCAGGAAGGGGAACACGCCGCCCCGCGTGGACCCGTTGGAAGGCGACTGTGACTGCGTGGGCGTGGTGGAAGGCTGGGAGAGGCTGCGCGGCTCGGTGCCCAGGGTGATCTTGACGGTCACCGGCCGGCCGCTGCGCTGCACCCCGATCGACACCGTCTGGCCGGGAGTGGCCTTGTTGATGTCCTGCACCAGCTGGAGGTAGTTGTGCACGCTCTGGCCGTTCCAGGTGGTGATGACGTCGTGGGGCTGCAGCTTGCCGGCCGACGGGCC
This sequence comes from Clostridia bacterium, assembly GCA_027335515.1. The sequence continues at coordinate 29,140 of DAHWHT010000348.1, read as the reverse complement.
GCCGGGCTGCACTGCGGTCACCGTCAGGGTGGTGTTTTGGGTGGGCAGTTGCGTGTTGCCGGCGTTCAGCTCGATGCCCAGCCAGGCCCGCTTGACGTATCCGTAACGCACGATCTGATTGACGACGTGCTGCACGGTGTTGGATGGGATGGCAAACCCCAACCCGATGGCCTGCAGGCCGCCGTTGCCCGTTTGGCCGACCTTCATGCTGGTGATGCCGATGACGTTGCCCTGGGCATCCGCCAGCGCGCCGCCCGAGTTGCCTGGATTGATGGGCGCGTCGGTCTGAATCATGCTGGTCACGCGCGGCGGCCCGCCCGGGGCTCCGTAGAGCATGGGCCGCACGGCTCCGACGATGCCCTCCGTAACGGATTGGGAGAAGGCCGGTCCGAGCGGGTTGCCGATCGCGATGGCCACCTCGCCGGGGACGACGTCCTTGGAGTTGGCGAAGTGGGCGGCCGGCAGCGGTGTGCCGGTATGGACGCGGATCACCGCCAGATCGGTGGAGGAATCCCCTCCGACCACGGTGGCGGTGTAGGTCTTGCCGTCGGCGAGCGTGACCGTGACGTGGCTGCTGTTTTGGACGACGTGGTCGTTGGTGACAATGTAGCCGGCGGAATTGAAGATGACGCCGCTGCCCCAATCGATCTGGGACTGCGGGCCGTAGAAGGTATTGACCGGGGCCTGGCGGTTGGTCACCAGCACCACCGACGGACCGAGCGCCTTGTACACACCGACCGCGGCCGATCCCTGGGCCTGCTGGCTGGAGGAGATGGCGGTGGTGTGGATTTGCGCGTAGCCCTGCGCCCCCACCCGGTAGCTGGGCAGGGCGACAAACATGGCCAGACTGCCAATGGCGGCCCCGGCCAGCGCGGTGCCGGCCGTGCGCAGCAGCCCGGAGCGCCGGCGCCGGCCACGGGGTGCGCCCGGACCGCCTCCGTCGACGCCCGCACCCACCGCGGGGCCGGACGGCCCGGCGGCTGCGGATTCGAATGCGGCTGCGGATTCGGATTCGGAAGCGGTTGTGCCGGAGGCGCCGCCGGGCTGTGGCCCTGGATCCGTGGACCCATAGGGGGCGTCTTCAGGCGGCGGTTCGTCCAGCCAATACACGGTTTAACCCCTCCTCATCTCCCAAATGCACCGGACACATTCATCGTTGCGGCCCCACGGGTCGACCGCTTTCGCTGAGGGGAGTGTAGCGCGGAAATGTAAAGGCACTTCGGACCGCCGCCCGCGCGGAAACATCCCCTGCCGGAGTATGCCCGGCCGGGGATGCGCCCGCGCGTACCTGGGGTGTGTCAGGTGGTGGCGAAGCTGCGCACGGCGGCCTCGGGCTGGAAGCCGACCGACTGGCCGTCCTGCTTGCCGCCCTTGAAGCGCACCATCGTCGGGATCGCCTGGATCCCATATTTCTGCGCCACATCGGGGGCCTTGTCCGTGTCAACCTTGTAAAACGCTACCTGGGACTGCGCTTCCATGGATTCCGACACCTTGTCTACGACTGGACCCAGTCGTCGACAGGCCGGTCACCACGGGGCCGTGAAGACCAGGACCACGGTGCCATCGGCCTTTTCCACCTTATCGGCCAGGTCCGTTCCGAGGATCTCTGGAGTCATCGTCTGCCCTGGTATGGGATGCGCTCGCGCGCACGTCCGCCCGACCAGGTTCGCCCCTTTCCTGCCACACATTCGCCCCCCGTCTCGCGCGGGGGGCCGGGCCTGGGCGGACTCGGGGCTTGAACCGCCCCTGCGGGTGTTTGAACTGCTCCCGCTAACAGCCCGTCCAGTGTAGCATGCGCACCGCGGGCGGCACGATGCGGCGCAGGGCGACACCCTGGAGTTCCTCGGCGGGCCGCAGAGTGCGGCATCGCCCCGCGATGCGGCGGCCGGGCGTCGGGGGACCCGGGCGCGCTGTGCTATAATGCCGCGGTGCTTGGGGCTCGGGCGGCCCGCCGATCGACAGGGGGCATGGCGATTCCCGTCGAAGCCCGCACCCTGAAACGGGGGTGCGGCTGGTGGGCGTGGCCGAACCTGAGCCAGGTCCGGACGTGACACGGATTGCCGATGCGCGTTGGGTGCGTTGGAGCCGGGGTCTGCTGGAGGTTGGCGATGCGCAGGGCGGGGTGCGCAGCCTCGTGGTTCCCGCGCGCACGCTGACCTTTGTCGGCACCTTTTTTGCCCCCTTGGCCGAATCCGGTGCCGTCGGCCGCCGGCTGGCGGTGGCGGCCCGCTTTTCGGAGGGTGCAACGGTATGGATTGAGCGGCGGGGCAAGCGCACGGCGGTGGCCGCCTCGCCGTCGCCGAAGGCGGGGGCGTTGACCGCCGGGGCGCCGGACATTCGCCGCAGCGGGTAGCGGGAGGGCGTGTGCAACATGGCGGGCCGTGGGGTGGAGCGACCGGCGGGGCTGGAACCGTGGTCTGCGGCGGACTTGGAGCAGCGGGCCCTGAATGCGCCGGCCCAGGACGACGCGGGCGCGGACGACGGCGTGACCCTGCTGGCGCTGTTTGACCGGGGTCTGGCGGAGGACGCGCGGTTCGGACGCTCGCTCGCGTCGGTGGCCAAGGCGCATGCCGGTCGGGTGCGGGCGGTGGTCGTGCCGGCGGATGACGTGCGCGGGCGTATGGAGACCTGGGAGGCGGGCCGGCGTGCCTTTGACAGCTTTGACTGGCAGCACTGGCCGCTGGCCGGTGTCTTTCGGCACGGGCGTCTGATCACCAGCTTCCATCCCCGCCACCTGTTCTTCCAAGAGCAACTGCAGGAGCGCGAGGAGCGGGAGCAGTTGGAGATTTTTCTCGACAAGATGGCGTTTTTCGACGCGGACAGGGTCAAGGAGCAGAAGAACTTAGAGCTGGAAGCCAGGGCCTGAGGCGTGGCACAGACCGCCCATTGGCGTGGGATTATCGAAACATACCGCTCCTACCTGTCGCTGCCGGCGGACGCCCCGACGCTGACGCTAAACGAGGGCAATACGCCACTGGTGGCCGCGCGGCACGCCGGCCGGGGCGCCGATCTGCATTTCAAAATTGAAGGCGCCAACCCCACCGGGTCCTTCAAGGACCGCGGCATGGCGGTGGCGGTCAGCGGTGCCCTGGCGGAGGGGGCCCGCTTCCTGGTTTGCGCCTCGACCGGCAACACTTCGGCCTCGGCGGCCGCCTTCGCCGCCCGCGCCGGGCTGCCGGCCCTCTTGGCTGTCCCGGCGGGGGATGGCGCCGTGGCGCAAGGCAAGCTGGCGCAGGCGCTCGCGTTCGGTGCCCGGTTGGTGTTGGTCCAGGGGAACTTCGATCAGGCGCTGGCGGCGGTGCGCGCCCTGGCGGCCGCCCGGCCCGACGCGGCGCTGGTCAACTCCGTCAACCCCCTGCGTCTGGAGGGCCAGAAGACGGGTGCGTACGAAGTCGTGGAGCAGTTGGGCGACGCCCCCGAGTGGCTGTGCATCCCGGTGGGCAATGCCGGAAACATCACCGCATACTGGCGCGGGTTTTGCGAGTACCGCCAGCTGGGTCGCGCCGGCCGGGTCCCGCGGTTGATTGGAGCCCAGGCCGCGGGCGCCGCCCCCTTGGTCCATGGCCGCGAGGTGGATGAACCCAAGACCCTGGCCTCGGCGATCCGCATCGGTCGGCCCGCCAGCGCGCATCTGGCCCGGGCCGCCGTCGCCGAGGCGGACGGGCGCTTTCTGTCGGTCACCGACGCCGACATTGTGGACGCCTACCGCTTTCTGGCCCGCCGGGAGGGTATCTTCTGTGAGCCGGCCTCCGCGGCTTCCCTGGCGGGCTTCTGGCAGGCGCAGCGGGCCGGCCTGATCGCCCCCGATCAGCGCGTGGTCTGTGTGCTGACCGGCAACGGGCTCAAAGATCCCGACCGTGCCATCGCCGAAGGGGAGCCGACGCTGCGCGCCGAGGCGACCCCCGAGGCGATCGCGGCCGCATTGCCGGCGGGGTTGCGCGATGGCTGACGGGAATCCGGCGGCGGACGGGTCGTGGGTGCGGGCTTCGGCTCCCGCCACCACGGCCAACCTTGGTCCGGGCTTCGACACGCTTGGCCTGGCGCTGGACTGGGCGCAGACGGCCTGGTGTGCTTTCGCGCCCAGGGGCGTGGAGGTGGTCGTCCGGGGGCGGGGGGCCCAGGCGGTGCCGCGGGATGACGACAACCTCATCGCGCGGGCGGCCATGGCGGTGTGCGCGCAGGCCGGCGTCGGCCCGCGCGGGTTCCGCGTGCACCTGGACCTGGAACTGCCCATCGGCCGGGGGCTTGGCAGCAGCGCCGCCGCGGTGGCCCTTGGCCTCGTGGCCGCCAACGAACTGTTGGGGCGCCCGCTCGCCCCCGGGCGTCTGCTCGATGTCGGCACGGCGATCGAGGGTCATCCGGACAACCTCGCCCCCGCGCTGTTTGGCGGCCTGTGTGCGGCCTGCCAGGACGGGGGCCGCGTGTGGTCCGTGCGGCTCCCCCCTCCGGCCGGTGTGTGTGCGCTGCTGGCCATTCCGGACCGTCCCCTGCCGACGGCGGAGGCGCGAGCGGTGCTGCCGCGGCAGGTGGTGTTCGCGGACGCCGTCGCCAACGTGCAGCGGACCGGCCTGCTGGTGGCCGCCCTGGTGGCCGGCCGGCTCGACGCGCTGGCCGTGGCGACGCAGGACCGGCTGCACCAGCCCTACCGGGCCGCCTTGATTCCGGGTTTGGAAGCCTGTCTGCGGGCGTTGCCGGCGGCGGGTGCGCATGGCGCCTTTCTCAGCGGCGCCGGGCCGACGGTGCTGGCGTTGGTGGACGCCTCCGGCGACCGCCGGCCGGTGCTGGCCGCGCTCCAGGCCTGGTTGGACGGCTGCGGCGGCGGTCGGGTGCGCGCCGTCGGCATGGCGGCCGCGGGCGCGACGGCGGTCGCCATGCCGCCACCCCCGCAAGGCTGAGCCTCCCGGCGGCTGCGCCGGGCCAAATCCCCGCGGTGGCGTGCCGCCGCGCGCCAGACGAACTTGAGTGCCCCTCATCCGCGGCCAACCCTTTGACGATACCAGGGATAGCGGGTTGCGGACGGAGCGGGGTGGGGCCGTGGATATCGGGGTTCTCGTTGGCCTTGCCGTCGCCATCGCCGCGGTCCTCGGGGCCAACGCCATCGATGGCGGAAGCATGGCGGCACTGCTCAACCCGTCGGCCGCGCTGCTCATCATCGGCGGGACACTCGGCACGACCCTGGTCTCAAGCCGGCTGGAGGACATCATCGGACTGCCCAAGGTGGTCGCGGGGCTGATCCGACCGGCGCGGCGGGACCTGGCCGAGGATGTGGAGCGCCTCGTGGCATTGGCGCAAAAGGCGCGTCGCAACGGCCTTTTGGCGTTGGAGGAGGACATCGCGAACCTCGACGATCCCTTCCTGGCACGGGGCCTGCAGATGGTGGTCGACGGGGCGGATGCCGATGCCGTTCGCGGGGTGCTGCGGACGGAGATGGTTCTGAAGCAGCAGACGGCCGGGCGGCAGGCCACGGTGCTGGAGACGGCCGGCGGGTTTGCGCCGACCATGGGCATCATCGGCACGGTGATGGGGTTGATCCACGTGCTGGCGAACCTGGCCAACGTCAGCAAGCTCGGGCCATCGATCGCGACCGCGTTTCTGGCGACCTTTTACGGGATCAGCACCGCGAACGTGCTCTGGCTGCCCCTGGCCAACAAGTTGCGCCTGAACGCGAAGGCGTCGGGGCTCGCGTACGACGTCGCCCTGGAAGGGGTGCTCTCCATCCAGGCGGGGGACAACCCAAGCGCGGTGCGCGACAAGCTGACCGTCTTTCTCCAGGGATCCACGCCGACGCGGCCCCGGGGCGAGGCGGGTGAAGAACCGGCGGCCAAGCCGGGGGACCAGGTGGCGTAGCCCGGGGGCCCGCACGGTGGCCGCTCAGGCCGGCGGTCGAGCCGGGGTGTGTCCGTCGGCGGGACTGGAGCGCAACGGGTGCAGGGCCTGATCCCAGCGGAGCAGTTCGGCCAGCATGGTGTGGGCGGAGGTGGTCAGGGCGTCGTCGGCCAGGAAGGTGCCCTGGTCGTCGATGTGCCGCTGGACGTATGGGATCTGCACCGCTTCCGTCACGGCGGCCATCTTCAGCGCGGTCACGACCGGCTTGAGCATCTGCACGGCGCGGGTACCGGCGGCCACCCCGCCATAACTGACGAAGCCGACCGGCTTGTATTGCCACTCGCGGCAGAGGTAGTCGATGGCGTTCTTCAGGGGTGCGCCAAAGCCGTAGTTGTATTCCGGCATGACAAAGACGAAGGCGTCGGCGTCGGCGACTCGGGCGCTCCAGGCTTTGGTGTGGGCATGGGTGTAGCGGGCGAGGCGTGGATGCTCGGGCTCATTCATGAAGGGAAGGTTCAACTCCAGCAGATCCACCCATTCCAGCGCGAATCCGCCTTGGGCGGCGGCCAGATCATGGAACCAGCGACCCACCGGCAGACCGGCCCGGCCGGGCCGCACGCTGGCGATGATCAGCATCAGGGTCGGTCGACGATTGGTCATGGCCTCGGCCATGGGTCCTCCCTTCCGGGCGCCGGGCCTGGCGGTCAGCCGGCCGACGCGCGGGGAAATGAGCCCAGGACCCGCACGCCCGCGCCGCGGGCCCGCAGTTCATCCAGGGCACTGCGCACCGGGGCATCTTCGGCCCGTGCCGCCAGTTCGAGGTAGAAGTCGTAGTGCCAGGGGCGGCGGCGGCTGGGCCGGGACTCGATCTTCAACAGGTTGATGCGCCAAAAGGCCAGGGTGCCCAAGGGCCAATAGAGGGCGCCGGGGCTGTCGTCGGTGTTCAGCGCGAGCACCAGCACGGTGCGGTGCGGCTGCTCGGCGGGCGCGGCTTCGGCCGGCTCCCGCCCGATCACGTAGAAACGGGTCGTGTTGTCGCGGTCGTCCTGGATGGCTTCGGCCAGCACTTCCAGACCATACAGTTGCGCCGCGCGCCGCGACGCGATCGCCCCGGCGCCGGGTTCGCGCACGGCCGCGATCTGGCGCGCACTGCCGGCGGTATCGTAGACGGCGACCGCCTCCAGGCCCAGGCGGCGCAGGTAGGTTTCGCACTGGGCCAGCGCCTGGGGGTGGGAGTAGACGCGGCGCAGCTCGCGCAGGCTGGTGTGCGGGGGGGCCAGCAGGCATTGGGTGACGGGGACGGTCGCTTCGGCCCGGACCCACAGCGGGTGTTCCAGCAAGAGATCGTAGCTTTCCGGGATGATCCCGGCGCGGGAGTTTTCAACGGGGATGACACCCGCCAGGGCCTCGCCGCTGCCAACGGCGGCGAAGACATCCCGCAGGGTGCGCAGCGGGACGGCCTCGACCTCCGGGCCGCAGGCCCTGCGGACCGCTTCTTCGCTGAAGGCCCCGAACTCACCCTGAAAGGCCACGCGTGGTGCGGCCAACACTCACCCCCGGCCGCTCCGGCGCGGCCGACCCATTCTCCGGTGCGCCCGCCGACGCTGTCAACGGCCCCGCCGGTCGCGGACAAGGGGCCCGCAGCGCCAGGGGCGAATCCCAGCGCCATGGTGCCACGTGTGTTGGTTGCGGACGATGAGGCGCACATCCGCGAACTCCTTGGGCTCTACCTGCGGAGGGAGGGCTTCGAGGTGGTCGAGGCCGCCGACGGCGAAGCCGCACTCGAAACCGCCCTGAACGGCGGGGTGGACCTGGTGGTACTCGACGTGCTGCTGCCGCGCAAGGACGGTTGGCAGGTCTGCCGCGAGCTGCGCCAGCATTCGCGGGTGCCGCTATTGATGCTGACGGCGCGCGACGACGAGAGCGACGTGGTGGTCGGCCTGGAACTTGGGGCGGACGACTACGTGACCAAGCCCTTCAGCCCGCGCGAGGTCGTCGCCCGGGCCCGCGCCCTGATGCGCCGGGCCCGGGAGCCCGAGCCGACCACCAGCCGGATGCAGTTCCCGGAGTTCAGCGTCGATCAGGCGGCGCGGGAGTTGGTGGTGCGCGGCAAGCTGGTCCCGTGTCCGGCCAAGGAGTTCGATCTGCTCTGGCTCCTGGCGGAGAATCCCCGACGCGTCTTTTCCCGGGAGCAGTTGCTGGCGCTGGTCTGGGGCGGCGTCGAACACATTGAACCGCGGACGGTCGACGTCCATATCCACCGCCTGCGCGAGCGGCTGGAACTGGAACCGTCCCGGCCGCGCCACCTGCTGACGGTCTGGGGTGTCGGCTACAAGTTCGAGCCCGGCCCGCGGCCGGAGGGGCGGTGAGCCCGCCTGGGTCGCGCCGACGCTTTTGGTCCCTGCGCTGGAAAGTCTTTGGGGCCTTTGTGCTGGTGAGCCTTCTTGCCCCCGTGCTCGCGGCGGTCATCGGGCAGCACCTCTTGGCGGGGGCGGTGCTTGCCGAGACCCGCGTCCATCTGCGCGGCACCGCCCACAGCATCGCCCGCGTGCTCGAACGCCCCGGGGTGCTTTCGGCCCTTGAGCGTCGGCCGGCGCCCGCCGGGGTGCACGGCAGGATGGAGACGGTGGTGCGGGTTGCGGGGCAGGCGGCCGGCGCCACGGTGGCCGTGGCCGCGGCGGGGGGGCGGGTCGTGCTTTCCAGCGGGCACGATCCCGCCGCCCTGGAGCCCTGGGTGCACCAGGTCCTCCGCACGGGCGCGCTGCCGGCCGTTGCGACGCGCAGGGCGGCGGCGGTGTTGGGTTATCCGGCCGTGGTGGCGGGCAGCGGCGTGCGCCTGAACGGGCGCGTCGTCGGGGCGGTGGTGGTGGCCCGACCGCTGCGGGAGGCGCGGCGCGGCGCCGTCTTTGCCCAGCAGCTCCTGCTGCGGTCCTGGGCCGCCGGCATCGTGCTGTCCCTGCTGCTCGGGGTGGCCCTGGCGGCCGGGATCACCCGTCCGCTGCGGGCCATGGCCCAAGCGGTGGAGGCCATCAGCGCGGGGGACTTCCGCCAGCGCATGCCGGTCGCACCGGCGGACGAGGTGGGCCTCTTGGCGGCGGCCTTCAACCGCATGGCCCAACGGCTGGATCGGGTGCTGTCCGCGCGGCGCGAACTGCTGGCCGCCATCTCCCATGAGCTGCGCACGCCCCTGACCTCGGTGCAGGGGTTTGTGTCCGCGTTGCGCGAGGGACTGATCGCGCCGGAGGCGATGGATCGCACCTACGACATCATCGAAGGCGAGCTCTTCCGCCTGCGCCGTTTGATCGAGGACCTCTTCGAGTTGGCGAAGCTGGAGGCGGGGCAGGCCAACCTGCGCCTGCAGGAGGCCCCCGTGTCCGAGATGGTCGAGGCGGCGGCCGAGCGGGCGCGGGTGCGCGCCGGTCGGGGCGGACCGGCGCTCGTGGTCGAGATGGCTCCCGGCATCGGCAGCGTGCGGGCCGATCCCGACCGCATCTTTCAGGTTCTGGACAACCTGGTGCAAAACGCGATTCGCTTCACGCCGCCCGAAGGGTCCGTGACGCTGCGGGTGCTTCGGGCGGGTGCCGGGGTGCGCTTCGAAGTCGAGGATACCGGGCCCGGCATCGCGGCGGCGGATCGCGAGCGGGTCTTCGAACGCTTCTACACCGCCGAGCCTTCCCGCTCACGGCCGCAGGGCGGGGGGACGGGCCTCGGTCTGGCGATCGCCCGCGAAATCGTACGCGCCCACGGGGGTACGATCGGCGTGGAGAGCACGCTGGGCCGCGGCAGTCGCTTTTGGTTTGAGTTGCCCGGCCCACCGGCTGGACGGTCCTGAGCTCATAAGCCCGTTCGCCCCCTCATAGATTGCCTGCGCGAAGGGGGGAGCGGCGATGGGCCGATGGTGGCGGCGGGGTGCGGCCCTGGCGGTGGGCGGGTGCATGGCCGTGGCGGCAGCCGGGTGTGGGCAGCTCTTCGCCGGCAAGCCGGCGCAGCAACCGGTCACGTTGAAGCAGTTGGCAAACCGGGTGGACAGCCTGGACGCCCAGGTCGGAGAGTTGCAGGCGGCGATCGCGAGTATGGGCCAGGGTGGGGCGGTGAGCGCCAACAAGCAGGACGGTGTGGTGCGCCAGAACCTGCCCGTGGCGGTGGTGGAGGCGAGCGTCCTCAACGTCCGCAACGCGCCAAGCCTCACCGGTACCGTCGTGGGTCAGTTGCTGCAAAACGCGCGCCTCAACGTGCTCAAGCAGGACGGCAACTGGTCCGAGGTCACCTTTACCAACGGCTTTACCCACGGGACGCTGCAGGGCTGGGTCGATTCCGACTACCTGGGTCCGATCATCCCGGCGGTCCCGAGCACGCCGTCCACTTCCAGCTCGTCCGTTTCCGGGTCCGCCGGCGCCGCGGGCGCGGTGGGCCATGCCGCCGCATCCTCCAGCCAGGCATCCGGCGGGGGGACGGCGGTGACGCCCGCCTCCGGGTCGCTGGGTGCCAAGGCGGCATCCGGCGGCAGCACGCCGGCGGGTTCGGCTTCCTCAGGCGCCCTGCCCGCGTACGGATAGCCGGGGCGGAGGCAGCGGCCCCCGCTTCCCGTCGATCCGCACGAATGGACCGGCCGGCCGCAGGGTGCGTCAGCCGACGACGCCCTCGGCCGCGCCGCGCCGTCCACCGCCGTCGTCTGCGGGCGGCGTTGACCTTTTCCGCACGCACCGCTAGAATGACCCCGACAACTAGGAACCTAGTTTCGCCAGAAGGGTGAAGGCGGCCTGGCCGTCTTTTGCTCCGTCCCCCGTGGCGAAAACGATGGTCCCGTCTGGCTTGAAAGGGCCAGAATCGCTCACCGAAGGGGGATTTTTCTTATGGCCGAAAGCCACCCGCCCCACGGGCGGCACATCCTGCTGGACGTGTGGGGCGTGGACGCGGATACCCTCAACGACCTCGGCGCGATGCAGCAGGCCATGCTCGAAGCGGCAGCCGTTGCTGGGGCCACCGTGGTCGACGCAACCTTCCACAGGTTCCCGGACCAGGGCCTCTCGGGGGTCGTGGTGCTTGCGGAATCGCATATCTCGGTGCACACCTTCCCCGAGCACGGGTATGCGGCCTTTGACGTCTTTACGTGCGGCAGCCGGGTCGATGCCGATCGCGCCTGCGAATATCTGGTGCAAAGCGTCCGGGCCGAGGACCGCTTTGAGCGCCGCTTTGTGCGGGGCGTCCCAAGCGGTATCGAGGAGCGGCAGGAGCAGGAGGAACTTCGTCCCGCCCTGTCGTAGGCCGGCAGGGGTCTCGGCCATAAAGCCCGAGCGGCGGTGGCATTCCGGCGCGGCGTCGCGACCGCGCGGGCGGTGACGCTCCGGCCGTGTCTTGGAGGGGGCGCTCGCTTGGTGCGGGTGGCGATCGTGGGGGCGACCGGGTATGCCGGCATGGAGGCCCTGCGCCTGCTCGCCGGCCACCCGCAGGTGGAGGTTACCTATCTTGGGTCGCACAGCCAGGCGGGCCAGCCGCTTGCCGCGGTGCACCCCGGTCTGGCGGCGCTCGGGCCCAGAATCCTTGAATCCCCGGATGCGGCGGTGATCGCCGCCCGCGCCGACGCCGCCCTGCTGGCGCTGCCCGCCCGGGGCAGTCTGGCGTTGGCCCCGGACCTGGTGGAGCGCGGCGTGCGCGTCATCGACTTCGGCGCCGACTTTCGGCTGCGCGATGCCGCGACGTATGCCGAGTATTACGGCGGGGCGCACACCGCTCCCGGATGGCTGGAACGCGCGGTGTATGGGTTGACGGAGTTCCATCGGCCGGCGCTGGCGGCGGCGCGGCTGGTGGCCAACCCCGGCTGCTACCCGACCGCGGCGCTTTTGGCCCTCTGGCCGGCGTTGGCGGCGGGGGCCGTCGACCCACAGGACGTGATCGTCGACGCCAAGTCGGGCGCGACCGGCGCCGGCCGCCAATTGGTCCAGTCCCTGCACTTTTCCGAACTGGCGGAGAACCTCTGGCCATACAAGCTGGGCGGGGCGCACCGCCACGGCCCCGAGATCGAGCAGGAACTGGCGGTCGCCGCGGGCCGTCCGGTGTGCGTCACCTTCAGCCCCCACCAGGCCCCCATGGCCCGGGGGCTGCTCGCCACCTGCTACGCGCGGCTGTGCCAGCCGTGGGACGAGGCCGCCGCGACGGCCCACTACCGGTCGGCGTATGCCGCTGAGCCCTTCATCCAGGTGCTGGAGCGCGAACTTCCGGCCACCAAGGCCACGCTGGGCAGCAATCTGGTGCAGGTGGCGGTGCGCGTCGACACCCGCGCCCGCCGCCTGGTGGCGGTGGCCGCCATCGACAACCTGGGCAAGGGTGCCGCCGGCCAGGCGATACAGAACCTCAACTGCGTGTTCGGCCTGGAGGAGACGCTCGGCTTGCCGCGCGTCGGGCTGATGCCCTGAGGGTCCCTGAGGGGGAACGCACGATGGCGGCGGGTAGCGGTCCTTTGGTGGTGAAGGTGGGCGGTGCGGCCGTGGCGGCCGGCGGCGGGTTGCCGGCGGCGCTTTCCGATGTCGCGGCGTTGTGGGCCGACGGCGTACCCGTTGTCGTCGTTCACGGCGGCGGCCCGGAGATCACGGCCTGGTCCAAGCGGTTGGGACAGGAGCCGCGCTTTGTCGACGGCCTGCGATACAGCGACGCGGATACGGTCGCCGTCGCCGAGATGGCGCTGGCGCGGGTCGGCAAGGGGATCGCCGCCGCCCTGACGCGGGAGGGGTTGCGGGCGGTCAGCCTCGGCGGCCGCGATGCGGGTGTCCTGACGGCCCGGCCGGCAGAGCGCCAGGACGCGGATGGGCGTGCGATCGACCTCGGACGGGTCGGCGCCGTGGCCGATGTGCGGGTGGACGCCCTGCGGGCCCTGCTTGGTGCCGGTTTCCTGCCGGTGTTGGCCACGATCGCCCCGGGCCAGGATGGCACGCTGTATAACGTCAATGCGGATGAGGCCGCGGTCGCCGTGGCCGCGGCCCTTGGCGCCCGTGCCCTGGTTTTGGCGACCGATGTCGCCGGGGTGCTCCTGCCGGGCCGGACGGAGCCGGTCGAGCGGCTGGCGGGTGCGGAGGCGCGCGCGCTGATGGCGCAGGGGATCGTGCACGGTGGCATGCGGCCGAAGGTGGAGGCCTGCCTGGCGGCCGCGCAGGCCGGTGTGCCGGCCTGGATCGTGGACGGTCGCCGCCCGGGTGCCGTGGCCGGGGCCGCCGCGTCGGCGGCCGGCGCGGGCACCGCCTTTCCACCGGCCGCCTCCGCCGGTGGGCCGCAGGACCTGACGGATATGCTCGAGTTGGATCGGGCGTACGTCATGCAGACCTACGGCCGCACGCCGCTACGCCTGGTGCGGGGCCGCGGCTCCATGGTCGAGGACGTCGATGGCAAGCGCTACCTCGACTTCCTGTCGGGCATCAGCGTCACGAATCTGGGCCATTGCCATCCCGAGGTGGTCGCCGCCATAACCCAGCAGGCCGCGCTGCTTGGCCACACGTCCAATCTCTATCTGACGCGGCCGCAGGCCGAGTTGGCGCGCGCCCTGGTGGAGGTGAGCTTCCCGGGGCGCGTGTTTTTCTGCAACAGCGGCGCGGAGGCCACCGAGGCCGCGCTCAAGCTCTGCCGCAAGGCGGCCTGGCGCCGCGCGCGCGCGGCCGGCGGTGCGGCGGCGACCGAGGTCGTCTCGTTCTCGCACAGTTTCCACGGCCGCACCTACGGTGCGCTGGCCGTCACCCGCGGCTACCAGGAGGGCTTCGGTCCCATGCTGGCCGGGTTCCGGGAACTGCCCTGGAACGACGTGGCCGCCGCCGGCAGCATCGGTCCGGAGACGGCCGGGGTCATCGTCGAGCCGATCCAGGGGGAGGGCGGGGTGCAGCCGGCGGCACCCGAGTTCCTGCGTGCGCTGCGTGCCGCCTGTGACCGCCACGGCGCCTGCCTGATTTTCGATGAGATCCAATGTGGGCTGGGTCGCAGCGGGCGGATGTTCGCCTTCCAGCACTACGGGGTGCGCCCCGATGTCGTCACCCTCGGCAAGGCACTGGGCGGGGGCCTGCCGATGGGCGCCGTGGTTGCCGCCGGTCCGTGGGCCGAGAGCCTGGGGCGCGGTGACCACGCCTCCACGTTTGGCGGCAACCCGATCGTGGCCGCGGCGGCGCTTGCCAGTCTGGAGGTGCTGCGCCGCGACGACCTGCCGGGCCAGGCACTGCGCAAGGGCGAGCAGCTGCGCGCCGGACTGCGTCAGGCCCTGGGCGACCATCCCCTGGTGCGCGAGGTCCGCGGCGTGGGCCTCATGACGGGCGTCGAACTGGTGTCGGTCGCGGTCGGTCCGGCGGTGGTCGACGCCTGCCGGGAGCGCGGGCTGCTGATCAACTGCACCGCCCAGACGGTGCTGCGGTTGTTGCCGCCGCTGACCGTAGGCACGGCGGAACTGCGGCGCGCCGTCGAGGTGGTCGCCGCCGCCCTGGCGCACGTGGCGGCCGATCGCCCCGCCCAGGCGGGCTGAGCGTTGGGGATCGTCGGTGCCGCGCCCAGTGTTTGTTCGGGATAGCCCGCCGCCACCGCCCCGATACTACGGGCGGATTGCGGTGGGAGGTGACAGTGAAGTGGCTGCGGGTCAACAGTCCAACCGTACCCTCGTGCCGGGTGCCGGCCACGCGCTCGACCAGATGAAGTATGAGGTGGCGCAGGAGATCGGCGTGCAGGCCCCGGCGGACGGCTACTGGGGCGACCTGCCCTCGCGCCAGAACGGCGCGGTGGGCGGGCACATGGTGCGGCGCCTGATCCAGATGGCGGAGCAGCAGCTGGCCGGTCGCGGCGATCTGCGCTCGCGCTGACCTGACCGCTGGGAAGCGGACGGCGCGGGAGGCCGTCGGGGGGCGTACCCCCGGCGGCCTCCTTTTCTCAGGTTGACGCGCCGGGCCCTGCGGGGCCCGCGGGCAGGACCGGGGGCCGCCGTATGCAGGGACGTGGGAAGGAGCGGCCGCCATGGGGGGCGAATGCCATCGGTTGCGAACGGTGGCCGTGGGGCGCCGCCTGGGCTGGAAGGGGCGAATGAGGATGGAAGGCACGGGTGGGCCTGCGCAGGGGCGCCTTCCGGACGACCCTGGACTAACCCGCATTCTGCGCGCCGACCGCGACCCGGAGACGGAGCTTGACAGCCACACCATCCTGCTGCGTGTCTACCGGGCCCTGCAGGAAAAGGGCTACGACCCCATCGGCCAGATCTCGCAGTATTTGCTCTCCGGGGAGCCGACCTACATCACCGGCCACCAGAATGCGCGCGCCCTGATGACGCGCCTGGAGCGCGACGAGGTGATCGCCGAACTGGTGCGGGCCTTTATCGCCCAGTTGACCGGTGAGGAACCCGCCCGCCGCCGTGCCTGAAACGCTGCGGATGGAGACCGGGCGCCGCGCGGGCCAGGCATGTTGCACTGCCCGGCGGGCGTCTTTGGTGTCGGGAGGTCGCTTTGTGCATAGGGACACCCATCTTCCGGCCACTACTACCGCTGGCGGTGAGCACCGCCAAAGGGGTGGCGGGTGTGAAGGCAACGGGTATCGTCCGGCGCATCGACGACCTCGGGCGGATCGTCATCCCCATCGAGATCCGGCGCGACATGCACATCCGGGACGGCGACCCGCTGGAGATCTTCGTGGACAAAAACGGCGAGGTCATCTTGAAGAAGTATTCGGCGGTTGCCGACCTCGGCCCGTTTGCGCAGGGACTGGTCAACTCGCTGCACGAGGCGACGGGCCACCTGGCGTTGCTCGCCGATCGGGATACGGTGGTCGCGGTGGGGGGATCCGAGCCAAGGCCGTACCTGGGCAAGCGGCTCGGCGCGTCGGCGTTGCGAGCCATGGAACACCGCGAGACGCTGCTGTTCACCATGCGGGAACACGGCCACCCCGGGATGACCGTGGAGGTTGGTGGCGGCGCCGAAGGCTGTCCCTTTCGCAGCGAGGTGATCGCGCCGGTGATCGTCGGCGGGGATCCGGTGGGGGTTGTGGTCCTGGCGACGACCGGCGAGTCGGACAACTTCGGCGACCTGGAGCAGAAGCTGACGCAGACGGCGGCCGGTTTTCTTGCGCGGCACATGCAGGAGTGAGGCGGAGCCCGCGGTCCGCCGCGGGGCTGTGAGTCCCTGGTCCGCCCTGGCCGTCGTACCCGCCTGCGGCCTGGATACCCTGGCGGCCGCGGCGGGCGAACGCCCGACCTCCAGGTCGGATCGGGTGCGCCTGGCCCTGGCCCTGGCTCTGGCGGAGGGGCTGGCGCCGTTGGTTGGCGCCCTCGCCGGCCGCGCGCTCGGTGCGGCCCTTGGTCTGTGGCTGGGTCGGCTGGCGGGCGTGGCGGTCCTGGCGGTGGGGCTGCGCGAGGGGCTGGCGGAATGGCGGGAACTGGGCGAGCCGCCCGGGCCCGGTCGGCCGGTGCCCGCCGGGCGCAGGCTGTGGCTGCTTGCGCTGGCCGCCTCGGTGGATGAAGTGGCGTTGGGCTTTGCCGCCGGCGCCAGCGGCCTGTCCCTCGCACTGCTCGTGCCCGCCCTGGCGCTGCAGGCGCTGGTGTTTACCTGGGTCGGCCTGCGACTGGGGGGCGGACTGCGGCGACTGGCGGGGCGCTACGGGGAGATCGCCGCCGCCCTCGCGCTGTGCGCCTTCGGCCTGTGGACCGCCCTGCGCTGATCGATCGGCCGCCACGCCGCCCGCGGCGCGCGCCGCGGCGGCTGCTGCAGGTTCAGGACTTGGGGGGGCGCAGCCGCACCCCGCCTGCCGCGATATCGGCGAGCGGCAGCCGGTGGGCGTGGCCGCAGCGGCTGCAGTCCCCCTCCACCAGGTTGCCCTCCAACCGCTGCACGTGCAGCAGGTGGGATCGGCCGCGCACGTCCAGCAGCCCGACGGGTTGGCCGCTGGCAAGGGCGCTTTCCAGGGCGCGGCGCACGGCCGCGCGTCCCAACGGCACCACCGGCGGTAGCGGAGCGGCCAGCGAACGCCGCTCGGGCGCCGGCGCCACGGGGCGGGCGGGGGGCGTGGGCTGGGGCGCCGGCGCCGCAGCCGGGTTGGGGCGGTTGTGCCGTTGCGCCGGCTCCGCGCGCGGGGCCTCCGCCCGTTCCGGCGTGGGCTGCGCCGGCCGCTCCTCCCCGGGTGCCGCATCCGGCCACGGTTCCCCCGGCAGCGGCAGCGCCGGCACCGCTCTGCCGGGCCAGGGGAGGCTGGGCTCGGGCGGCGGCGGGCGGAAGGTGGGGTGCTGGCTGGCCCGGACGCGGTTGCGCAGTGCCTGCAGGTCGCCGTCGATTTGGAAACCTTCCGCCCCAAGGTGGCGGAAGACCGGACCCAACTGCTCGGATGGCACCTGCCAGGCCGTCGGTCCCAGGCGCCGGCAGGCGCGCAACACCGGTCCGGCCGCGGCGCGCTCCGCCTGGCGGGTCTCGGAGATCGTCAGCACGACCGCTATGTCGATGTCCGCGCGGCCGACCACGTCGGCCCACTGAGACACGCTGAAGGCCACATTCTGCGGCACGCCCCCCGGCGATGGGGCAAGGGCCTCCAGCAGGGGGTCGATGCTGTCGCCGCGGCGCGAGGCCGCGGTGACGGAGGCGCGCGTCAGGCGGTACGTGGCGAAGCGGTCGAGGGAGACCCGTTCCGCCCACCCCTCCAGGGCCCAGACCGTCGCGGGCGGTGTGCGGGGTCCGGCCAGGACGTCGAACGTGCCCTGCACCCGCGGCACCTCGTCAAAGGCGGGGAAGGAGGGGATCGCCTCGTTCTCCAGGGCGGCCAGCGCCTGCGGCCGCAGCCGCACGGCGGCCGTGCTGCCGTGGTGGTATGCGGCCGAGGCGCTGCGGGGCTGGTCCGGCATCGCCGCCCACTCCAGGATGCCCAGGCGGATACCGGCGGACATCAGGACGTTATGGGTGACGCCCCACAGCATGGCCCCGGGCTCACCGGAAAGGTATGGGAGGAGGAAGGTGACCAGGTTGCCGGGGCGGCACCAGCGCCCCTGGCGCACCAGGGCAAAGAGCTTGCGGTTGTGGGGTGGAAGTTCCGCGTTGTCCGTGAAGCGCAGCCAAAAGCGCACCAGGGCCCGCCACTGCTCCGCCGGCGGCGCCTCCACAAAGGCGGCTGCGCGGGGGGAGGTGCGCCAGACGTTGCCGTCGCACATGAGCAGGTCGTGGCTGACCGCAGCCGCAAAGAGGGGGGCCAACGGCTCCGGATAGTCGCCCCAGGACTGCGGGCCGCGGGCCGATGGTGGGGTGGGCTGCGCCGGTATGAAGGCGGCGTCGGCCGACGCCAGCATGAGGCGGATGTCGGCCTGGTACGGCCGCGGTTCGTTCTGGCGGATGCGGATACCGGAGCGCAGGACACCCAGCAGTCGCGCCATGTCCGCCACCGCCGCCCCGGGGTCCCCCGCCTGGGATGCGGCCTCTGCCGCCGCCTGTTCCTCCGGGGTCAGGTAGAAGGCGGCCTCGTCGAGCCAGGCGCCGTTGGCCCGCGACTCCAGGACGGGGGCGGCCTCCTCGACGAGCGCGATCCCCCCGTTGAGGATCGGCGGGGGGATCGCCAGGCCGTGCGCCACCAGGGCGGCGACGGCGGACTCCGGCGACTCCAGGCCGCGGCTGTGGACGTAGAGGGACTGGAAATACCAGGGCGGGACCGCCGAGGTGCGGGCGTTGAACCACAGGATGCGCAACGCGGTTTGCGCCCCGGCCGTCAGGCCCGCCAGGGCGCGTTCCACCTGCGCCGGCTGCGTGATGACCGCGGCCACCTCGGCGGGCGAGGCCGCGGGTCGGCCCACCGCTTGCCGATAGGCATCGAGCGTTCGATCGGGAACGGCCCTCAGGGCATCCGCGAGCCTCATTGCGGATCGGACCTGCGCAGCGGGATCACGTTCGCCGCGGGCCGTTCGTCCGTCCGGGGCGCGTCGTCGTCTGCCGCCGCCACGGATCCTGCCCCTGGCGCCTGCGCGGACCCGTCAAGGGCGACGGCGTGGCGGATGATGTAGCGGTAGCCCTGTTCGGTGAGGAAAAGCTGGCGTTTGTGGGCGAAGTCCTGCTCGACCGTATCGCGGCTGACCAGGGCGTAGAAGGTCGCCGGCCTGCCGTCCGCCTTGGGCCGCAGCACCCGCCCGAGTCGCTGGGCCTCCTCCTGGCGGGACCCAAACAATCCTGAGGTCTCGATCGCCACGCTGGCTTCAGGCAGGTCGATCGCGAAGTTGGCGACCCGGCTGACGACCAGCACCGAGTGCTCCGTCGCCCGAAAGGCGGCAAACAGTCGCTCGCGTTCCCGTTGCGGCGTGGCCCCCGTGATGAGCGGGACCCGCAGGGATGCGGCCAGCTCCTCCAATTGATGGATGTAGTGGCCGATGACCAGGATGCGGTCGTCGTCGTGGCGAGCCACCAACTCGCGTACCAACTCGATCTTGACGGGGTTTTCCGACGCGAGGCGGAAGCGTTCGGACCCGTCGAGCACGGC
This sequence comes from Clostridia bacterium, assembly GCA_027335515.1. Next base: position 9,868 of record DAHWHT010000348.1, on the reverse strand, counting down.
GTAGGCCGGGCGCAGCTCCTCGGGCAGATCTACCCGCAGTTCATGGCAAACCGCCGGGGCGATCCATCCCTGGCCCTCAAGGACGCGCCAGGGCACCTCGAACTTCTTGGGACCGATCAGCGCAAAGACGTCGTCCTCGCGTCCATCTTCGCGCAGCAGCGTCGCCGTCAGTCCCAGGCGCCGCCGTGCCTGGATGTCGGCGGTGATGCGGAAGATCGGGGCGGGCAGCATGTGGACCTCGTCATACAGGATGAGGCCCCAATCCCGTTCCTGGAACAGGCGCAGGTGCGGGAAGTTGTCGGGGTCGTCCGGCGCCAGGGGTGGCGATCCCGCCCTGCGGCGGGACCGGTGGGTGAGGATTTGGTAGGTGGCGACCGTGATGGGGAAGATCTCCTTGACCGCCCCCGTGTATTCGCCGATCTGGTCGGCGCGCAGGTCGGTGCGGGCCACGAGTTCCCGCATCCATTGGTGCACGGAGGTGGTGTTGGCGCACAGCACCAGGGTTTGCGCCTGCGCGCGTGCCACCGCTCCGACGCCGACCATCGTCTTTCCCGCCCCGCACGGCAGCACGACCACACCGCTGCCTCCGGACGGGCCGCCGCCGCCCCACCAGGCGTCCACCGCGTCCACCTGGTAGTCGCGCAGCCCCCACGCGGTACCATCGGGGATGTGGGCGGACAGGGTCAGTTCCAGGGGGGCTCCGGGGGTGTAGCCCGCGCGGTCGACGACGGGATGGCCGGCCTTCAGCATGGCCTGCTTGACCAGGCCGCGCGCGAAGGGCTGCAGGCGCAGCCGATCCGGCCGGTCGCGTTCGGCCAGATGGCGGCGTATCGCCTTGTGGCTCCAGATCTCCTCCAGCAGGAGCGGTTCGCTGGAGGTCAGGAAGAGGTCTCGACCTTCGGCGATCAGTTCGATGCGCCCAAAGCGGCGCGTCTGATCGCGCACCGTCGCCGCCACATTGTCGGGCGTGGGAAACTTGCCCCAGCGCGCCAGGGCGTCCAGGACCGTTTCGGCGCCGACGCCTGCCGCCGCGGCGTTCCAGAGTGAAAGGGGTGTGATGCGGTAGGTGTGGACATGTTCCGGGCTGCGCAGCAATTCGGCGAAGGTGAGGAGGTCGTCGCGCGCGGCCTCGAAGTGTTCGTTTTCCACTTCAAGGAGAAGTGTGTGGTCGCTCTGCACAATGAGCGGCATTTCGGGACGATAACCCTCTCCCGGCGTCCGTGCCACCCCCCACGCAACCGACGGGAGAAGTGTAGCATAAGCTGTCGGCGTTGGCCGCAGGCCCTGAGCCTCCCCACGGGTAAAGCCGGGGAGGGCCGGTTTCTGCAAAACCCCTCTCGGGCTCTTGCGGACGGTGGATCGAACGACCGCCGCTCCAACATCCCGAGCCTTGGCTGGCCTTAGCTGCCTTCTTCGGCGACCATGCCGCCCACGGTCCCGGCCGCGGACGACCCGCTCCGTCCCCTTCGGGCGGCGGGCCGCAAGGCCCGCGCCTGGCGGATCGCTGCCGCGTGGCGCCGTCCGCAGCAGCGGCTCCGCAAACCCCTGCCGCAAGGCCCGCGCGCCAAGCCGAGGCTTGGTGCGCCGAACGTCTTGCCCGCCGGAGGCCTTCCCGGCGCAACGCCCTGCGTTCGGGTGCCAAGGTGCGGATGGCATTTTACCACGTCTTGAAGCAACGGTAACGAATCGGCTTATCCCCGTTGGCCGAAGCCAGGGGCTTTCGCCGCGTCCTTTCGGTCAGGGTATGGACACGGGTCGGCCGCCCTCGGCCGACGAGCGGTAGATCGCCTCGACGATGCGCAGCGCGGCGAGGGCGGCCGACCCGTCCACCGCCGGCGCGCGGCCTTCGCGCACCGCGGCGACGAAGTCGGCGAAGGCCGCGGCGTGGGCCTCGTAGGAGATGGCCGCGGGGTCCGCCGCGTTGCCCTGGGCCTGGCCGTCGCCACCATCCACGCGCGGTGGCTCGCCCTGCAGGTGCCATTCCAGGCGCCGACGGCCCTCGTCCAGGCTCGCGCTTCCAAGCGTGCCGTGCAACTCGATCCGCTCGGGGAACCCGGGCCAGGCGGCCGTGCTCCCCTCGATGACCCCGAGCGCCCCGTCGGCCGTGCGCAGCACCGCGACCCCGACGTCTTCGGTCTCGATCGCATGGCGCGCGGTGGCCACGTGGCCGCTGACGCTGACGACCGGCCCCGCAAACCACTGCAGAAGGTCGATCGAATGGATGGCCTGGTTGATCAGCGCCCCACCCCCCTCGGTCGCGCGCCGGGCGCGCCAGCGGCTGTCGGCGTAGTAGGCGGGTTCGCGCCACCACTTGACGGCGCAGTCGGCCAGGACGATCCGGCCCAGCCGCCCCTGCGCGACCGCCTGCCGCAGCGTCTGCGCCTGGGGGATGAAGCGGTGCTGGAACAGCCCCGCCAGGCGTACGCCGGCCTGGGCGCAGGCGGCGACCATCGCCTCCCCTTCCGCCACGGTGCGCGCCAGGGGCTTGTCGATCAGCAGGTGGCGCCCGGCGGCGGCGATGCGCGTCGCCATTTCCAGGTGGGTGTGGGGCGGGGTGCACAGATGGACCGCCTCCACCTCCGGGTCGGCCAGCACCGCGTCCAGGTCGGCGTAGGTGCGCGGCAGGCCGAACTCGGCCGCCAGGGCCTGCGATCGCTGGAGCGAGGTGCCGGCCGCGCCGAGCAGACGTGCCGCGGGAACCATGGCGAGGCCCTGGGCGTGCATGCGGGCGGCCAGGCCGGTACCCACCAGCGCGATGCCAAGCGGTGTGTGGGTGCGCATCGGACCACTCCCCTCGGTTGGATCCGGTGGATCCGGTGGATCCGGGTAGCCGTGGACCATGGCACTCAGATGCCCACGCGTAGCGGAATCGAGAGGTAGCCATAAATGCTCAGGCCCATCAGCGCCAGCCACACCAGGCCGTAGCGCCATTTGGCGGTGGGTGCGATGGCCTCGTAGGTCGGGGAGGGTGGGTTGGCAAGGCGGTTGCGGAAGTTATAGAGAATGAAGATCAGGATGAGAATGGTGAACGGGTCCACCACGAGCGAATGCTGGAGGGGGTTGTAAAAGAGCAGCACCGCCAGGCCGATCAGGCCCGGGCCCCAGGCCTTCCAGCGCAGGAAGGCGACCGCCCGGCCGCCGTCCAGCGGTACGACGGGGATGAGGTTGAAGATGTGCATCATCATACCGAAGGACGCGATGGCCAACAGCACCGGGGCATGGGTCTTGCCCGCCAGCCACCAGCACACGAACGCCGCCGCCAGGCCGAAGACCGGGCCCGCCAGTCCGATGAAGGCCTCCTCGGCCGCGTCGCGCGGGTTCTGGTGCAATCCGATCACGGCGCCCATGAACGGGACGAACACGGGGAGGCTCGCGGACATGCCGCGCTGGCGGATGGCGACGACGTGTCCGAACTCATGGACCGCAATCAGCGCGACCAGACCGACACCAAAGGCCCAGCCGAAGGACAGGCCGTAGGCGAGCATGGTGATGAGCAGGCTGCCAAACAGCAGCAACGATTTGGCCTTGAGCAGCGCGGCGAATGCGGACGACAGCCAGCGTCGCCAGTTGCGGCGCCGGGGTTTTTGGGGCTGCACCGGCGGCAGCGGCTCCCCTTCTTCATTGAAGACCACGTACGGTACTTCCAGCGTGCCCGGCGGCGGCGCCGGGCGGTCCTCCTGTGCCGACCGGTCGTCCCAACCCATTCCCATCGCGACGCCCCCTGTCCGGGCCGGGTCGTACGTCGCCCGGCAGGCCTGCGGCCATTGTGGCACGATGCCGCGGCTTGCGCACCCGGCCGCCCGTTCCGCCCCCGCGCCGTTCCGGCTGGGGTTGGGGGAATGGCGTAGAATCCTTGCGGGCGCCGCGGCGCGGCTCCCGAGGGAGGGATCCGCGTGGAAGACGCGGCTGGGTGCGCAAGCGAGACGGGTTTCCGCCTGCGCGTGCCGGCGACGTCGCTTTGGTTCAATGTGGACGCGGACCGCTGGCGACAGGTGCGCAGTGCCTTGGAAGGATCCGGGGCGGAGGCCGTCGGCGGCGGGATGGAGGGCGAGGAACTCTGCGGGCTACCCGGGCTGCTCGTGACCTACCGTCCGGCCCAAGAGCGGCTCCAGTCGGATTTGGGCGCCGAGGGCGGAAACGCGGTGGTCGCCTGCCTGGCGGCCCTGCGCGGCGCGGTGCCGCCCCCGGCCGCCGAGGCCAGCGCGTTGTGGCTCTGGGCTTCCGAGCCGTTCGGCATCGGCGGCCGCCAGGCGGCTGCGGCGTTGCGTGTGCTGCGCGCCGCCCGCTGGGTGCTTCCCCGCGATCGGGCGGAGGTGCTGCTCGCTGCGGTGGCCGCCGCCGCCGGCCGGCTGCGGGCCCAGGATGCGCTGCGCTTTGCCTGGAGCCAGGGATGCGAACTTGAGCTGGTCACCCCGCCCGATGTGGCCGACGCGGGGGATCTGGAGCGGCGGGCCGCCATCTTTTCCTCCCTGGTGGAGCGGCTTGGGGGGCCTTCCTGGGGCGAGTATGCGACCTTTGCCGCGGAGGCCTGAGCGCCGCTCCCCGGTCCGCGGTGGGGGGCCGGAGGGCGTCCCTGCCCGTCCGTCCCCACCCGCGCGCGCTCACTTGAAATGGGCGATCCAGGTGAGGGAGGTCGGTCCCAGTCCGTCTCCCTGGAAGCCGAAGGCGTTGCCGGACGGCTTGTAGGTGGTCAGCGTCTTGTTGGAGCCGGAGGCCGTGCAGCCGACCGCCTGGCCGTTGAAGGCCAGGGTTTGATGGATGCCCGGTCCGGTGAGCGTTGCCTTGGGACTGCCTTTGAGGGAGAGGGCCACGTGGATCCAGACGTTTGGAGGCAGCGTCGTCGGGCCGCTCATGGGACAATCCCACTTGACCCAGCTGCTGGAGGTGGCGAACCCGGCGTAGTTCTTGCCACCCCGCGTGTCGATCCGGAAGATGTAGCCCTGGCCCTGACGGTTCGCACCGAAGAAGAAATCAAAAAGTCCCTGGGTCTTGACGTCGAACTGGAACGTATTCACGGGTTTGGCCGCCTGCGCCCAGACGTAGGACTTGCCGTCCCCCGGCAGGCTCAGCGAGGGCGGATTGGGATCGCCGACGGCGTGCGAGATGCCGACGCCCCCGTGCCCGTTCCACCCTTTGAGGCTCGACGTCGAGGGCAGGGCCGGCGCGGCGGCGGCGGGGGTGGTGGTCTTGGCCGCGGCCTTGTGGGACGTGCCGGCGGGTGCCGCCGCGCCGCAGGCGGCCAAAACCACGCACCCAACCAGCGCGGCACCGGCCAGGGCGCGTCGGATGCTCTGTGGCCATGATGGCAGCGTGTGTCGTATCACGGTTTTTCACCTCCCTTCGCAACCCCGTTCCGACGCGGCGGCAGACGCCGTACTCGTGGGTCCCTGGGCTCCGCTGGCCGGGCGTCGCCTCGGCGGGTACCGGGGTCGCGCGGAATTCGCCCGCGGAGGGTCACCTCCTGCGGCCCGCCAGACCCTCTTTATGCGGTAGGATTCGGCGCAGCGAGGAAGTGCGGCGGCAAAGTGGAATCCCTGCCCAGAGGCGGTGGCGGTGCCGCGAGGGATTGAGGTGCGGGGGGGCGGGGTGTGGCGGCGAGGGCGGCGGGCGGGCGGCGCCGGGGTGTGCTGCAGCGCGCCCTGGGTTTGCGCAGCGTGGTCTCGACCAGTGCCGGTTTGGCGTTTGCCGCGATCAACTTCTTGGCCGTTACGGCCATTCGCCGGCAGGCCCCCGGGTGGGAGGGCCCGGTGGCGATTCTGCTGGCCGGGGTGTTGTGCCTGCTCGTTGCCGCCTGCTTTGGTGAACTCAACGGCACGCTGCCGTCGGCGGCCGGTATTCGTGTCTGGACGCTGCGGGGTATTGGCGATCCCTTCTCCCTGGCCTTCACGCTCCTGTATTTGCCGGCCCTGCTGTTGGTGATGGCGGCGGACGGTTTCGTGCTGGGGGCGGCGCTGCACCGCGCCGTGCCCGTTGTGCCGCCGCTTGTGTGGGTGCTGCTGCTGCTGGGTGCGGGGCTCATGGCCAATCTGCGCGGGGTGCGGACCGCGGCGTTGGTTCAGGACCTGACGACGTACGGACTGCTGGCCGCCCTCGCCATCGTCAGCGCCCTGGCCCTGGGCCGGCATCCGCTGGAGACGGCCGCGCCGCTGCCGGCCGGCGGCGGCGGTCTTTTCACGGGGGTCGCCCTGGCGGTATTCATTTTCACCGGCTTTGAGTGGGTGACGCCGCTGGCCGAGGAGGTGCAGGACAACCGCCGCATGCCGCTGGGGCTGACCCTTGCCCTGGCCCTGCTGGTGGTGGGGTTCGGATTGTTTGCCGCGGTCGCGGCGCGTCTGCCCCGACTGCCGGGTGGGGACCTGGCACCGCAATTGGCCGTCGGACGGTTGGCCCTGGGTGCGGTGGGCTTTTGGGGCATGCTCGCGGTCACGACGGTGACGGCCGGCACGACGTTCAACGGCGGGCTCGCGGCCGCTTCCCGCCTGCTGTATGCATTGGGACGCGGCCGCTACCTGCCGTCGGTACTCGGCCACCTCAACGCGCGCTTCGTGCCGGCGCGGGCCCTTTGGCTGCTCGCGGCGGTGGTGGCCGTGCTGATGGCCGGTGTGTTTCTCACGCGCCAGTACCTCGTGTTGATCAACATGGGCGCGGTGCTGGAGTGCTCGATGTATGTGGTGGCCGCGATCGCCCTGCTTGGCCTGCGGCGGCGCGAGCCCGACCTGCCGCGCGGTTGGCGGGCCCCGGGCGGGCGCACTCTGCCTGTGGCGACGGCCGGGATCTTTGGGCTGCTGGCGGTGGGTGCGGCGGTCGCCCCCAGCGGCATCCGCTGGCCGGCGCCGTGGTTCCCCTGGCCCCTGCTGGTCCTGATCGTGCTGGCGCTGGCCGCGCTGGTCTACGCGCGCCGCAGCCTGCGTCGGCGCCTCACCGCCGTGCGCAGCGGGCGGACGGCGCGCCCGTAGTTTGCGCCAGACCGCGCGGGGCGCCGCCGGCAGTGTTGGCCCGCAGGCGTTCGGAGTCGAGGGCGCTATGGAAATCCCTCGCGGCTGCGAAAACGGCTCCTGCCCCCGCGACTCGATCCACGCGTACGTCTGGTGATGGCCGGAGACAGCGGGACCCTGGGCTGGGGAGGGGCTGTGATGCATGGTCGGCGGTGTCCGCCGTCCCTTGGCGGACGAGGCGCTGCGGCTCTGCTTCGCGGGAGCGAGCAGTACGTACTGCCCACCCTCTGCCCACCCGAGCCGTCTTCCCCTTGGGACGCAACAGTCTTGGGGGGTTGGGGGGACATCCGCATGCACCGGGGGCCGCGCCGGGCTTCGCGTTGACCCATGGCCAGCCGTGGAGCACCCTTCGCCGTGGGGGGTTACCTGGCGAACCGATCCCGCCACCCGATGCGGACGGACCCGCGGTGTCGGTCGTGGCTCCCTCGTGAGGCCCCCAGCCCTGACGGGGAAGGCTTGGCCGCGTTGCACCGGACGGGATTCGTTCTGGATCATGTGCGGGGGAGCCACCACTACTTGCGCGGGCCGGACGGGCGATCCCAATTCCGGTACACGCGGGCGATACGCTGAAACCCAAGACGCTGCAGAGCATCCTCCGCCAGGCCGGACGGACGGCTGAGGAGTTCACGGCGTTGCTGCAGGCGCCCTCGCGGCCTGCATCCGCTCCAGGCCTCGTCCACCACCTGGGTGACTGCCCGTCGTTGCATCTATCCCACGCGCGGGCCCGGGACGGCGCGCAGCAGCTGCAGGTAGCCGCCGACGGTGCGCGCGACGCGCATCTTGCTCGGCCCGCCCTTGCGCTCGTAGTGCAGTTCCAGCGGGACCTCGGTGCAGCGGGCACCCGCGGCGTGCAGCCGCAGGAGCAACTCGGCCATGCAGGCGAAGCCGTCGGTCACGATCAGCCCGTCGACCCCATAGCGGGCCAGCGCCCGGCGCAGGATGCCGACGCGGTAGGCGCGGTAGCCGCAGGAGTAGTCGCGCACCCCTGGGACCGGACGCAGCCGTCGCAGCAGGGTGCTGGCGCCTCGGCTGAGCAGGCGGCGGTGCCAGGACAGGCCGAACTCGCGCCCGCCGGGGGCGTAGCGCGAGGCGACCACCACATCGGCCCCGTCGGCGACGGCGGCGCACATGCGGGGGGCCAGGGCCGGGTCGTGGGTGTTGTCCCCGTCCATGGTCACGACGACATCGCCATCGGCGAGGTCGCTTGCGGCCAGGTGTGCCAGCGCGGTGCGCATGGCGGCGCCCAGGCCGCGGTTGCGCCCGTGCCGCAGCAGGGTCAGCGGCGGCGGGCCCGCAAAGCGGCCGGCCGCGCCGACGGTGTCGTCGGCGGACCCGTCATCGACGATGAGAATGCCGTCAAAGCCGCCCGCGGCGGCGGCCCGCGCCAGCAGCGGCGGCAGCGCCGCTTCCTCGTTGTAGGCCGGGATCGCAAGCACGGTCCGCACGCCGATCGCCCCCAAGGACGGTATCGTGCCCCATGGTCCAGGGCATCATGGCGCCCGCCGCAGGTTGTAGTACACCACCGGACCGGCGGTGCGCTTGAGGAAGTGGGTCCGCACGTAGCGCGTCACGGCCGTGTTCTGCTTGGACCACAAGGGGATGTAGTAGTGCGCCCCGGCGGCCCGCCACCTGCGCAACTGCGCCATCGTCAGGCTGTTGGTGCGCCAGCCGTGGTGGCGACTGTAGAAAAGGATGACGGGAACCTGCGTACCGAGGATCACGGGCCCGGGTTTCAGCGCGGTCCGCAGGGCCGTGCCCGCATGGTAGCTATACAGGTCCAAGGTGTAAAGCTCGGCCAGCGGCCGCAGGGAAAACAGCAGGCTGCCGACCAGGACGGAGGCGGCGACGCCCAGGGCGGCCAGCCGCTTGCCGCCGCACCAACGCAGCAGCAGATCCAACCCGGCGCCCTCGGCGACGGCCAGCCAGGGCAGGAGCGGCACCAGATAATACTCAAAGCGAATGTGCCGCACGACCACCAGGCACCACAGCAAAAGCCCCGCCGCCCAGGCCCAAAACCAGGCCGCGCGCCGCAGCGGGGGCACGGCCGCCAGGCCAAGCGCCAGCGGCAGCGCGCCGGCGCCCGTGATGCAGGTTCCCAGCAGGAAGTGGTACCAGAATGCGGGGGCCGAGGCGATGCCCACGTGGTAGCCCTTGTGCACGAGCAATTGGAGGATGCTGGTCACAAAGTTGAAGCCTGCGACCACCATGCTTCCGGCCCAGAGGGTGTATCCGCCCGCGATCAGGGCGGGCACCGCCAGCAGCAGCCACGGCCGGACGCTCCAGACGCGGTCCCGGCGCAACGCCAGCAGGAAGACGGCGGGGGAGGCCACGGATGCCGGCAGCTTGGCGGCGACGGCGAAGGTGAAGGCCGCCATGGCGAGCAGGTAGTTGGTCAGGCCGCCTTCGTCGGCGTAGCGCGCGGTCAACCAAAGCGCCGCCGTCGTGCCGGCCAGCATGGCGGGCTCGGGCTGAAAGGCGCGGCCGAAAAAGATGCCGAGCGGTTGCACGGCAAAGACCGCGGCCGTGCAGAGCGCGACCTGCGGGCCCAGCACCCGCCGCACAAACAGCCAGAGGAAGACCAGCGACAGCGTGGAGTAGGCGACGGCAACCCCGTGCAGCAGCCAGCTGCCAAACGGAAAGACGTGCGCCAGCACCGCCACGGTCAAAGGCAGGAATGGGAACTCCAGTTGGACGTAGTTCGGGCCCGGTCCGTTGTAAAAGAGCTGAGGCAGCGGCCCGTGTACCACGAGGCTGTGCTGAACTAGCCGGTGAAAGTCCGGTCACGGTAATGGCCAAGCAGCCGTGTAGCTGGTAGGCGACGGCTCGGGAGACTTAGCCGTCGAAGCCCTACGACAAAGTCACCTTGGGTGGCG
>DAHWHT010000327.1 GCA_027335515.1 Clostridia bacterium | reverse complement strand
CCCACAACCCAAGTGACCGCGAGGAAGATAATCACGGCCCAAAACACCAGTCGGTTGCCAGGCCAGAAAAAGAGCAGATAGGCCAAGCCGAGCATTGTGAGAACCAGTGCGAGGTTGAAGGCCACCGGCGCCGCGAACGCCAATGACACCCCTACGTTCACCGCTGAACGCAGGAGAACAGGCTGCGGCATCATGAGCCCTTCACCGAACGGATTGGCCAGGCCGAGTGCGGTCCAAAAGACAGGGGCAAATTGCAGGAGCGCCCCCAGAACAAGCGTGCCCAACACGACGAGCGTCGGGAGTGAAGGAAGCCCCGAACGAGGGCTCCAACGTTTGGCTGGAAGCAGCAGCAGAGCGGCGCCGGCCCCGTAAAGGAGCATGGCACCGGGCGCCCCGGCGAGGAGGGTTGCCGACCCGGTCAGGAGTTGGCCCATACCTTCACCAAACACCCAGACCGCCAACGCCCACACCATCGACAGCCATAGCGCCGGTCGAACCCCACGCGACCATACACCGGCAAGCAGCAGGCCGAGCCCGATTTCGAGGACGATCACGCACCAGTTGAAGGCCACCAACCGCGGCGTGACCGCGCCAATCGACCAGCGGATCAGCGCGGCGAGCCACCCCGGCTGTGTGGTTGCCGACGGTTGCATGGTCGTGCTTAGCATGTCCATCGCGAACATGCCGGGCTGCGCCTGGAGCAGTCCACTCAAGATCCAAAGACCGCCGAGCCCCAGACGCAATGCTGTCCTTCCCCGGACGCCTGACTCACATGATGTGGATGGTCCCATAGGTCACCGCGCCATCTCGGTAGGGGTTCGCGAACGTACGAACGACCGCAGTCGGTGGCGCAGTCGGACCCAGGCGTTGTCGTACCAGATGTTCGCGGATGGACATGCAGCCATGCAGTTGCCGCAGCCGACGCAACCCGGGCTGCGCAGGAAGCCCCGCGCCGCCAGCGCCCCGCCAACATCCAGGCTGACCTCGCAGCTGGCCGTGCAGGCACGGCTGGCACACGTGCGGCAGGCATCCGGATCCCGCGCGACCACGCGGAAGATCCCCGCTTGACCCAAGTAGCCGAGAAAGGAGCCCATCGGACAAAGATAGCGTGTGAACACGCGATTCCCATAGAACGGCACCACCAGGAGCAGCAGGAACCACACGACCATCCAAACAACACCGGAGAAGAATACGGCCGGGTCCACGCCGAACAGCGAGAAGCGGATCAAGTGGACGCTGTCCAGGACGGACAGGAGCGTCGCGGCTGCGAAGAGCATGAGCATCGCCGGCCGGGTGATGCGAGCCAAGCGTTCGGCGCGGCGTGCGGGGATGTTGGATGGGATGAAGCGCTGGCCAAGACCTCCCCAATACACGGCGGCGGGACAAATGACCCCGCAGTAACTGCCCCGGCCGAAGAGCAGGGCCAAGATCACGAAGACCAGCAAGGAGAGTCCCGTGGGCAGCGTCCAGGCGGGCTGACCGGTACCGCCTGGGTTCGGCACGACCGGGAAGCGGCTGCCCAAAAGGGGCATGGTGGCGGTGAGGAGGAAGTAGGCCGTGACCGCCAAGAGGAGCCGCGTGCGCAGGTAGCGGTTGCGCTCACGCCGCCAGCGCCACAGGACGAAGGCGGTCATCGCAACGCCGGCAGCCAGAAGGGGCCAGAGCATCCCGGTGAGCATGCCGAACGCTTGAATGTAGACTACCGGATAGGCAAGGAGGCGCAGAAGCGGATTCGCCTCGGCCGGGACATGCAGAGTCTGGGCGAAACCTCCAGGGCCCATCTCCCAAACGCCGAGTCCCAGGTCGCCGATCAGCCCGGCCACCAGAAGCAGGAAATAGCGCCAGCGGCGGTCCTGTGGTGGCGCAGAGACTGGCGAACGCCAAACGGCCTGCACGGGGGCCCCCCCTCTTCCAACGCTGCCCGCATGATAGTAGGCGGCCCGGACGCGCCAATCCACGGCCGGGTAGACCACGGTTCCTGGCCTGGACGGATCTTGGCCAACATCTGAACAGCCAATGGTACCGGGACCGAAGTGGTCGGAAGATGGACGCGTGCATCAGGACGACCGGGGAAGAAGGTGTGACACTTGTTCAGCCTGGGGCCACGTCCGGGGGTGATCCTGCTCGCCACACTGCTCGCGGTGGCGCTTGGCGGATGTGGCCGCCCCCAGGCCCCGGCATCGCCGTCCTGGGTACATGCCACGCTGGCCTTCACGCCCAATCCTCCCGTCTCCGGTCGGGCGGCGTCGGTGGACGTTCACCTCCAGGACGGAACGGGACATCCACTGGGTGGGGCGGATGTCCACCTGCGGTGCACGATGCCCGGCATGGCAGGAATGGGACAGGTTTCGACGGCGCTACGCGCGGCGGGCACAGGGCGGTACGAGGGCCGGATCCGGCTCGCGATGCCGGGCCGGTGGGTGGCCACGGTCCAGGTCACATCGGTGAACAGGGACACGGCGGTGAGCATTCCCTTTGTTCTGGAGCCTCCCCACGGCTAAAGCCGGGGGGTTCCGGTTTCTGGCAACCTCTCTCGGGCTCTCGCAGACGGTGGATCTAACTACCGCCGCTACAACATCCCTAGCCTTAGAGCCTATCCATAAACCCCACACGCGCGTTCCCTTCGGGCGCCAGCCTCTTGTGCCGCAAGGTTCGCTGTGAAGGGTGCAGAACATAGAGACGGTTTATCGATAGGCTCTTAGCTTAGCCGCCTATCGCGCGGTCGTTGTGTGCCGCCGCTCGTAGATCAAGCAGATGGCACCGCTTTGGGTCCGGGTGGACTCCTCCAGTGACCACGACGACCCTCCAGGCCCGTCGTCGAACAGCCTGCGTCCTCCACCGGCGATCTCGGGGCAAAGCGTGAGGCTGAGGCGATCGAGCTCGCCGGCCTCAAGGAGCGCTCGGATGATGCTGGCACTCGATAGCACAAGGATGTTTCCTCCCTCATGTAGGCGAAGTTGCCGCACGGTCGCTGTCGGGTCGGACGTGGCGAGTCGGGCGTTTCCCCACTCCAGTTTGGTCAAGGTGTGCGAGAAAACGACCTTCTCCACCTCGTTCAGCCAGAGGGAGAACTGCCGGTCGCGTGGATCGGCCTCCTCATCGTCGGCGACGGCTGGCCAATAGCTGGAGAAGCCCTCGTAGTTCTTGCGGCCAAGCAGCACCGTCGTTGCGGCGGCGGTCAGCTTCGCCAGATGGTCGCGAGAGCCGTCGGTGATGGCGTGGGGAACGATCCAGCCCATGTCGTAATCGCCGCCGGGCCCCGTGACCCGACCGTCGAGGGACAGCGAGATGTTCCCCACGATTTGCCTCGTGGACCTCCGTTTGCGGTTCGTTTCGGTCATTGTGATGCTCCGGTCTCGCGGAACTCCAAGGTATCGCCACGCCGACGGCAGCCCGCCTGTAACCTGGACGCTCCAGTCGTTCGCGCCGGCTTGGGTGCCTTTCATGGCCACCCTCCTTCTTGCGTTCTGCAGGTAAGACGAAGGGGCGCGCGGAAACTCATCGCTTCCAGGGTCGTGGCCACCCGGCTCTTGGTCTCGGCAGAACTCGGTAGCATCGGGTCCGATCCGACCTGCCTGTGGCAGGCAGGCGCTTGGCGGGGACATTCGGGCGCCGGTCCGGTGGGTTCGTGATTTCGCCCCCGCTCGGGTGTAACGGCACAAGACCCTCTGGAGGCATGCGGCCGTGGGTACTGCGGCTGGTACGCTTGAACTGGAGCCATTCCGCCGAGAGCTGACCGGATACTGCTACCGGATGCTCGGGTGCGGGTACGAGGCGGAGGACGCGGTGCAGGAAACCATGGTGCGCGCTTGGCGTGCGGCCGACAGCTTTGAAGGACGGGCCGGTTTACGTTCCTGGCTGTATCGGATCGCCACCAACGTCTGCATCGACATGGGACGCAAAGACCAGCGCCGGGCCCAGCCGATGGAGCTGGGGCCCCCCTCCCGGCCCGACGAATCACTGCTCGGTCCGATGCTTCCTGAGGCCGTTTGGGTCACCCCGTTCCCGGACGCTCGGATCGAAGCGGTAGGCGGTGACCCCGCAGAGATCGCCGCGCAACGCGAGTCGATCCGCTTGGCGTTCGTGACCGCCCTGCAGCACCTGCCGGCCCGCCAGCGCGCCGCGCTGATCCTCTGTGAAGTTCTGCGCTGGCAGGCGGCCGAGGTCGCGGTGTTGCTCGACACGACGGTGGCGGCGGTGAACAGTGCCCTGCAGCGGGCTCGTGCCACGCTCGCCGCCCTGCCATCCGACCCCGGACGGGATGGGCTCGACGAGGCTGATCCCAAAGTTCTGAGACGCTACGTCGACGCGTTTGAGCGATACGACATCGCAACCCTGGTCAGGCTGCTCCGCGACGATGCCGTGATGTCGATGCCGCCTTATGCCATGTGGATCCGCGGTGGTGAGAACATTGGTCGGTTCTTGCTGCAGCCTACGCCAAGTCTCTGCCGCGGGTCACGGCTGCTGCCCGTGTACGCCAACGGATGTCCGTCGTTCGGCCAGTACAAGCCGGACCCATCCGGCGGCCGCAGCCCGTGGGCACTGCAGGTGCTCGAGATCTCAGCCGGAAAGGTCTCCGGGTTCCACGCTTTCCTTGACACCGAGCGGCTGTTCCCCATCTTCGGCCTACCCGCCCGACTCCTGGCGTAGCTCGACCGGGTCGACGCATTCAGGCGCATGAACCTGGATATCGCGTGTCCGGTAGTCGGCCAGTTACAAACCGGCCGCACCCTGCATGCGTATTAATCATGGGCGAGTAGCAGGATCATGGACTACAGCAGCGAACGTCTTGGCGCTCATGACGAAGAAGAAGACAACGACCAATGCGGTCCACATCCCGATGCAGAGAATTAGGGTGCTCGAAGTCTTCAACTTACGGAATGCGACCATCTTTGGCGGAGCGAAACTATGGACGGATTTTCTTGCACATATACATTTCCCAAACCGCCTCCGGGCCATCTTCGCCGGATGTGCCGAGCCCGCAATCTCGGTACTCCCTT
>DAHWHT010000309.1 GCA_027335515.1 Clostridia bacterium | reverse complement strand
AAACGCCCTGGCCCAGACCCGGACGCGAGAGGATGCGCGCCTACTGACCGAGGAATTGGAACAGTTGCTGCGGAGCGAAGTCGACTTGGCGGTGCGCCTGCGCGCCATCCAGGCGCGGGACTCCCGCATCGGGTTCGAGGCGACCAACCAGTATTACTACGTCCCCGTGGACCTAGGCGAGAAGGTGCTGAACTGCCGCGACCTGCTGGACCGCTGGCTGCCGTCGGAACGGGCGAGACAAAGCGTGTGACGGTGCGGGAGCCCTGGCCGGTCCCGAAAGGATCATCCTAAATTTCGCATGTCTATCGTGACTGCAAGCTTCGCGCGCCGCGCTTCCGCCATGCGCGTTCGGTTGATACTCAGTCGACATGCCGCACTTTGTGGCATCAGGACTACGCTCAGAATGACCGATGCACAGAGTTCGACTCGTTTGGGGCGCGCCTCCCGCAACCTGTTGAGCACCAAGGGCATGCCGATCAGCGGTGCGATTGTGCATGGATCTGTGCCGCAGTCCGGCATATGGTAGTCAGCGCAAGATCTTGACACTACATATGGTAGCCGGGCCGATGGGTCAGCGCCGGGCATGCACAATCCGCCGCCCTTCATCCAAGCAAATGAGTCAAAGTCTGATGCATCGCGAGACGCCTCGCCCCGTTTCGGTCGCATTCCGTGAACGCTTCTGATGTACGCAGTCGGTCTCCGTGAAAGGAGTTCTGTTCCTGGAGCGACGCGAGTTCGTGAGTGCGACGGGTTTGCAAGTACGTGACGCTGTTGTCGAAACATGCGAAATCCAGGTTCTACGGAGCGGACAGGGCTCCTTCGCCCATCCCCGTTTCGGAAGGCAAGTCCTGGAATTCGCTGGCGGGCCCGCTGCAGAATCCCGAGAACCTGCGGTCCGCACTGGAGCGGCGGCAGGAGATCGGTGCCCCCACGCGGGACGGCATGGAGACGGAACGGCGCACGGCCCGCCCCCGGCCGGAGGTAATCCCACAAGCCGCCCTCCAACCTCCCCGTCCATATGTTCCCCTCTCGCTGAGTGAGCAGCCGTACACCTTGCGGCCAGAACTTGCTGGACGAGCCACTAGACACCCGGGACGAGGCCGGACGGGAACGTTTGATCCATCCGTAATACGGGAGGTCGTCGTCCGTCCGGGACGGCTGATCATCCGGATGGTGTCCGCCGCCGGCGCACCGACGCCCAGGCCAAGCGCAGAACCGGGCGGCGCAGAACGAAGCCGCATCACGGCTCACCCGGCGCGGATTCAGCAGCAGCCGACGGAGCGGACACGCGCCCCCGGGCGATGTCGAGCGCCGTGGCCAGGACATCCCCGGCCAGCACCCGCACCGAAGCACCGCGACGACGCACATCCCGCTCCGTCTCCAGGCCCAAGTCCCGCCGCAACCCGCCCCACCACGCGCGGCAACGCAGCCGCTCGGCGTGCGGGGCATCGGCAAGGAGAACCCGGCAGGCCGGGTAGCAGGTGCGGTGGATGCGCCACATCGCCTCGCGGTGGTGGCCCTGGTCGATGATCTCCTCCGCCCCGGCGGTCACGTAGGCGCGGTAATACTCGTGCAACTGATCGTCTCCGGGGACCCTGGTGCGGTGGACGGCCACGGCGCGATCAAAGAACTCCAAGCCCTCGCGGTGGTACCGGGCGACGCGCTTGGAAGTCAACCGATCGACGCCGAGCGCCGCAAGGAGCCGCTCATGCAATTCGGGCCGGCCCGCGGCCTGCAACACCTCCCGCGCCATAAGCAGGCACTTGCGGCCGCCCGGCTCGCGTACGGCGGCCAGGGCGAGCGCCGCCGCGAGTCCCGATACCGCCCAGGCCAGAATCGCACTTGCCCACTCCAGGTCCGCACCGGCCTGCCGGTCGAGGAGATCGAGCCATCCGTGGGCCGATTGGACCGCCCCTTCGCAGCGGGCGGCGACCCACGGATAGTCGGCGTATGCGGAAGCGGCGGACCGCCGCAAGGGGGCGAGCACACCCCGCGGATCGGCGAGCACCGCGCCAAACAGGACGCCGTGGCTTTCGAACGGATCTGCGAGCACCGCCTCGGAAGAGGTGGGATCCAAGGACGTGACGGTGCACTGGATTAGGGCCCCGCGATACCGCTCACCCGCGCTCCACGTGCCGCGGCGCGGCTGAATCACATGCACATCGACATCGCTGCTCGAAGGCACGGGCGTGTCCGCCGCCAGGCGGTTCAGGCTGCCGGCGAGGTATGCCGCGACCAGGTCCGGATTCGCGGCGGCATTCCGCCGCACCCACGCGCGTGCCGCCGCCATCGCCTCGCCGACGGTCATCACGTTCCACCGCCGCTTCCGCGCTATCTGCTCCGCCGCGCACGTGGCATCGTCCCTATTAGACACCACTTGGCATGAAAAACGGGCCAAAGTAGCGAGGTGGCGTTGTCTTGCGGTCGGCAGCGCAATTCGGAACCCAAGCCGCTTCCCCCCATTGCTTTTCGCGGCAGGGGAAGGACGGTCCGGAGATTCCACGCGACAGACGGCGGCCCCGACCGCTCACATCGGCCATCGTAAACCCGTCCCGTCCGTGGTCGCGAACCAAACCCGATTCCAGGCCGCCTGCCTGCCGCAATCCGTTGCAGTTGGGGAAGGATCCGAGGCCTGCTGCAAGAAAACTCGTACCAACTATTTCCCGTCGCAACGATCCCACATCGGACCCACACCCCGGACGCGGCGCGCAGCGGAAGCGTTACAGGGAGGGTGAGCCAGGTGGACGGCCCGCAGCATCTGCGGCTTAAGAGTCTCGATGTGGAACGCATCAACATTGTCGACCCAGACGGCCAGCGGAAGATGGCGCTGTTCGACTCCGCCCACAAACCGGAGATCTTCATGGCCGGAGAGGAGTTCGCCGGGCTGCGTCAGGGCAGCATCCCCGCTTGCGGAATCCTCTTTTACAACGGTGAAGGAGATGAATGTGGTGGGCTGATCTTCGGCAGCCGTCAACTGGAGGACGGGACGTACGAACAGGGATTGCTGCTCGCCTTCGATGCCTT
>DAHWHT010000302.1 GCA_027335515.1 Clostridia bacterium | reverse complement strand
CGACCTGCTGGAATCGGAGCTTGCCGCCCTCCTGGTCAGCGTCGGCCCGCAGGCCCAGGGCCGCTGGCGGGAACTCCGCGCCGCGGTGGCGGCGGGCGGCATCCCCGCCGCCCAGCTCGATGCCCTGGAACAGCTTCTGGTCATGGGCATCGAAACCGGGCGCTTTGAACGGGCCCAGGGGCGCGCCGCGGACACCCTCGCCCGAGGGCTGTATGCGCGCACGCCCGGAGGGCGGGCACGTGCCCAGCAGGCCGCGGCCGTCAACACCGCTCTGGAAGCGCTGGCGGGTACCGTATTGGAGTCCGTGCGCTTTGCACCCGATGGTCCCACGGGCTGCCGGGTCACCCTGGAAACCGGTCGCGGAGAAGTCAGCCTGCGCATCGACCGCCAGGGCATCCGGCTGGACAGCGTCGGCGTCGGCGGCTGAGGCTGAGGCGCTCAGGGCAGCGGCGCGTCCGTGCGGTCGTATACGCCGAGTGTGGGCTCCAGCCCCCCGAGCCAGACCCGCACCTCGGAGCGCGGGCGCAGGGCGCCGCCGCAAGCCCGCAGCCCCTCGCGCAGATGGCGCCGGTCCGCGGTGAGCACGACGAGGCGAGAGCGGCACCGCAAGACGCGCGCCGCCTCCCGCAGCAGGGCCGGATACAGGGCCGCGTTGTCGGTCGCCCGGCCCATACGGTGGCCGAACGGCAGATTGGCCACCACCGCCGTGGCGGCCCCCGCCTCCAGCGGCAGGGCGCGCGCGTCGCCCTGCCGCAGATCCACCGTGACCCGTCCCTGCGCGACCCATCCCGCCAGCGATCGCGACGCCGCATCCAGGGCGCGCGCATCCACGTCCACCCCGAGCAGGCCGCACGGACCGAGCATGGCCCGCTCCGCGAGGAGCGTGCCCGACCCGCAACACGGGTCACAGCATAGGTCGCCGGCGCGGGCCCGGCTCGCCATGGCCATTGCCCGGGCCAGCGCCGGGTTCAGGGCCCGCGCCATCAGGGCCACGCGGTACGGCCGGCGGCGCTCACAACCCCAGACGCGCGCCCGTCCCACGTGAAGTCGTCCGCTGCGGTCCAGGATGGCCATCAGATCCGGCGCGTCGTGCGCCGCCGCGTCGACCGGCCCGCCGGCCGCGCGCACCACGGCCGTTCGCACCGCGGCGGCGTCCCTGGAGCGGTTGATCCACTGCGACTCGAACCAAAGGCGCGTCGCCGACGGCAAACGGGCGGGGGGCGCATCCGCCGAGCCGCTCCAGACCAGATCCACCAGGGCCCGCAGCGTGCCCGCCCCACGCTCGAGGAGCCCGGGATCGCCCGCCGCCACTTCCACCCAGCCGTCGCCGACCCGACCCACCGCGACCCCCAAAGCCTTACACTCACCGATCAGGAAGCTCTCGATGCCGGGCAGGGTCACGGCCACCAGCACGCCTGTCCCCTCCCCCGCGGTGCTGCCGAGCGTACCACACCGCGGACCGGCCGGTTGACGACCGAAGTGATACCGCGATACCATGACCCCGGAAGGGAAGCGGCTGCCATGTCGGTCCGGTTCGTCACGACCAACGTCCGGTTCGCGCCGGAGGACTACGCGGACCTGCAGCGTCTGGCGGCGGCGAGTGGCCGCAGCCTCGCGCAGTGCATCCGGCTTGCCGTGAGCGCCTACCTGGGTCGGCCCGACGGTCAGCCGGACGAGGGCGCGGCCGAGGAGATACTCCCGTACGGGCCGCCCGGCTCCGGTACCGAGGTCGCGGCCGAGGTGCACGGAGAGACGCTGGTCCTCAAGAACCCGCTGCCCGGGGTGCCGGACGGGGACACGGTGTGGGTCCGCTGCATCGGCGCGGCCGACCGAGCCGTGCAACGGCACCACCGGCAAGTGGTCGCGGACCTGCTGGCCGAGTTCGAGGCGATGGAGGCCGGCCCTCCAGCCCCGGCACGCGCCGAGGACAAGGAGATCTACGACCCGTGAAAGAGGCCTTCACTGACACCGGTCCGCTCTACGCCTTCTTCGACAGCCAGCACCCCCGCCACGACGACGCCGTCCAGTTGTTCGCGGCGGCTTGGCCGTTGGTAACGACCAACCTGGTGGTGGCGGAGGTTGTCGCGCTGGCCATGCACCGGCGCGAGCCAGCCTTTGGCATCCGGCTCGCCGAGCACCTCGTGGAGGGCCGGCCCGCCCGAGTGGAGCGGACGACCGCGGCCGACGAGGCGCTCGCGGTCCGCTTTCTGAGGCGCTTTGCGGCAACCGGCGTCAACTTCGCCGATTGCGTCTCCTTCTCCGTCATCGCCCGCCTGCAGTTGGGCCTCGTCTACTCCTTTGACCAGAACTTCGCCCCACCCGGATTCTTCCGACTCGAACCCGCCGAGTGCTGAACGCGATCAGCCGACCAATCCCGGGCGGCTGCCGGGCTTGACGGCCGCCGCCGCGCCGGCGCGGCAGAGCGGGCAGTCGGCCGCGTCCCAGGAGGCCAGTTCAAAGCGTCCGAGGCTCACGTACGGGACCGCGAAGCCCGACACGGGATCGGCGGTGCGATCGCAGTACGTAGCAACCCCGACCACGCGCGCCCCGGCCGCTTCGATCAGTGCCAACACCTCGTGCACCGAGCCACCCGTCGTCAGGGTGTTTTCACAGACCAGCACCGGCTCCCCTGACGCCAGACGGAAGCCCCGGCGCAGCGCCATGCGTCCCTCGGCATCCCGCTCCGAAAAGATGAACCGCAACCCCATGGCCTGTGCCAACGCAAATCCCGGGACGATCGCACCCAGGGCGGGGCCCAGCACCGTCTGCGGACGCAGGCCCCGGTCCAGGACCGCCGCGGCCAGCGCCCCCGCCAACCGCCGCGCCACCTCCGGCCGTTCGAACGGCGCGGCAACCTGCAGGTAGCGATCGGCGTGGCGGCCCGAACTCAGCACGAAGTGGCCGCTGAGCAATCCGTCAGCCCCACGCAGCGTCTCTTCCAACTCCACCTGTCCGCCCCACGGTATGCCCCCCGTGGCCGCTCCACCGCTGCCCACCGCTCTTGCCATCCATCGTCCTGGTAATGAAATGTGTACCGACCGCTCCCGGTCTTCCACACGCCCGCCCGACCAGGACCGCGCCCCTTTCGGCCTACGATTTGCCCCACCCGGGGGCCAAAGGCAGCAGACGAACTTGGACCACCCGGCATCCAGCGTACGCCGGGACACCCGTCCGGCGCAAAGAGCGCGCACCAGCCCGCCCCCGCTGCGGTATCCACGCGGTTGCGCAACCGCCCCAACGCGTCGTTACGGCCGCCGCAGCCAACGCCCGGCCGGTGCGCCCTGCGGCGCACCGTGCAACCACACGGGCCGCCCGTCCACCAAGGTCGCCACCACCTCGGCGGTCGGCGGACACAGCCGCAGGACCGGCCCGTCGGGGTGGCGGCTCCATTGGTGCACCGGTTTGGACGGCGCCTCGGGGCGGACCACCACCAGATCCGCGTCGGCCCCGACCGCGATCCGGCCCTTGGCGGGCCACAAACCCCAACTGCGCGCCGGCCCCGCGGCGCACAGTTCCACCAGGCGCCGCGGACCCAGGCGGCCGTAAAGCATGGGCAAGATCAGTTGCACGCCCGCGAAACCCGCCGGTGCGGCCGGAACGGCGCAGGCCTTTTCGGATGTCGCGTGGGGGGCGTGGTCCGAACCGATCTCGTCAATGGTGCCGTCGGCGATCCCGGCCCACAGGGCCGCCTGATCCGCCTCCGCGCGCAGGGGGGGATTGACCTTGGCCAGGGCGCCAAGGTGGGCGGCCTGGGCGTGGGTCAACAGCAGATGGTGCGGACACGCCTCCCCGCGGACGTCGACGCCGTCGCCCTTGGCCCGCCGCACAGCCCGCACCGCCCCGGCGGCGGACAGGTGCGCGACGGCCACGGGGGCGCCCGCCGCCGCGGCCAACAGGCAGATGCGCGTGACCGCCTCCACCTCGGCCAGGGCCGGCCGCGCGGCCAGATGGGCGTCCAGGCCTTCGATGCCGGCCGCCCGGCATGCCGCCGTGCTCAGCAGATCACCATTTTCGGCGTGTACCATCGTCCGCAAACCGCGGGCGCCGGCGACGCGCAGCGCCTCCAGCAGGGCCCCGTCGGCCGGTGCCGGCAGGCTGGCGGTCGTCTCGCCCAGAAAAAGCTTGAGGCCGATCGCGCCGGCCACAGCCAGGGCATCGATCTGATCCACGTTGGCCGCCGCCAGCAACCCGTAAAACCCGTAGTGGCAGCGGCTGCGACCCGCCACGTCTGCGGCCTTGGCCTCGAGGGCCGCGGCCGTGGCGGTTGGCGGCACCACATTGGGCATGTCCAGCACGCACGTCACCCCGCCCGCCACCGCGGCGGTGGATCCCGCCAGCCAGTCTTCCTTGTGGGACAGACCGGGTTCCCGAAAGTGCACGTGGGCGTCCACCAGTCCCGGCAGGACAACGCAACCCTCCGCATCCAGTGCCGGTGCGTCCGCAGGGGCCGAGCCCGGGGGGGCAAGGGCCGCTACGCGCCCGTGGCGCACGCCAACCTCCAGCGGTTCCAGAGCGGCCGGCGTGCACACCAACCCACCCCGAATCCACAGGTCCATGTCCGTCCCTTGTGAGGGCCGTTGCAATACCGCCCACCTGGTTCGAACCGTGTGTACCAACCGATCCCTCGGCCTTCCACACGCCCGCCCGACCAGGCCTTTCGCCCCTTTCGGCCTGAAATTGGCCCCTCCACGGGGCCGTAGGCAACCGGCGGACTCGGATCGCGCAACCCGATCTCCGGGGGCCTGTCAAGCCCCCCTACGGGTTTTCGGCGGACCCCGCCCATCGCGCCCTTCCACACCGTACCCGCTGCAGCAGCAACGGGGCCGCCCAGGGGCCAGCGGGCGCACCGTGCCGTTGCCGCGGCTGCCCAGCAGACCGCTGGTCCCAGCATGGTCCCGAACCGTGCCGTCGGCCGCGATGGCAACACGCTACAGCCGCTCATACCTATCTTGTCGGCGCGTCTTGCGCCATGTCTACGGCAACTGCTTCAACCTCGGCCGCCGTACCCGCCGCGCGAATGCGCCCTCCGCAAACCGTGCCACCGGGCACGCCCTCGCGCTCGGGGCCCCCCCCCAGATCGCCGCGCTGCGTGCCTGCCGCAGACACGCCGGTGGGACCCTGGGCCCGCCACCCCTGCCAGGCCATCCCGGGGGCGTTGCCATTTTGGCGCGCCCCTTTCAAGGGATTCAACGGCGCGCCGGGATACCCTGGAAGCCGGACGGCCAGGGATTCGGGCGCAGGTGAACGTGCCAAGCGATCGCCCCGCCCGGTCTCCGCCGGCCGCGGCTCCGCCATGCATCGTCCGTGACCGGCCCCCACCGCGCCGGTCCAGGCGCCACGGTCACGCACGCGCCCCACGCCGCTGCCTGCTACACTGGTCGTGGCGCCGCCGCCGAGAAGGGAAGGGTCGCACATGGCATCACCGGGGCCACAACGCAGGGCCATCGTCTTGGCCGAGGACAGCTATCAGGAACTGGAGCTCTGGTATCCGTTGCTGCGCCTCCGGGAAGCCGGAGTGGACACCCAGGTGGTGGGACCTGCAGCCGCCACCTACACGTCGAAATACGGCTACCCGGTTCAGGCGGATCTCGCGGCGGCCGACGCGGTCGCAACGCCGTGGGATGCCGTCGTCATCCCTGGCGGCTACGCGCCGGACCGCATGCGGCGACACCCGGAGATGGTCCGGCTGGTGCGCGACGCGGCACAGCGCGGCTCCATCGTGGCGGCCATCTGCCACGCCGGCTGGATGCTCGGCTCGGCGGACATCCTGCGCGGGCGGCGCGTCACCTCGTTCAGCGCCATCCGCGACGACCTCGTGCACGCGGGGGCACAGTGGGTCGACGAGCCGTGCGTGGTGGACGGCAACCTGATCACCTCGCGCAAGCCCGAGGACCTGCCGGCGTTCTGCAGGGCCCTCCTGGACGCCCTGGGCGCCGCCCGCTGACCCGCCCGGGCATGCGACGGCCCGCCAAAGGAGGTCCACCCGCATTGGCGCCGGAACCGACACCCTCCCGGTCATCCCGGCCAAAGCCCCGCCACCCGGCGCATTCCGACCGCGCCCACATGCTGCTTTCATGCCCCGACCGCCCCGGCATCGTCGCGGCCGTCTCGCAATTCCTGTTCGCGCAGGGCGCAAATATCGTCCGGTCCGATCAGCACACCACCGATCCGGTCGGCGGCACCTTCTTCATGCGCGTCGAGTTCGACCTCGAACGGTTTGCCGAGCGACGCGAGGGTTTTTGTCAGGCCTTCTCCCCCGTCGCCGCCCATCTGGAAATGGACTGGCGGCTCTCCGGCTCGGAGCCGCCGCGGCGCGTGGCCATCTTCGCCTCGCGCGAAGGCCACTGCCTGTTGGAACTGCTCTGGCGCTGGCAAGCCGGGGAACTGCCGTGCACCATCGCCATGGTCGTGGCCAACCACGAGGATCTGCAGCCCGTCGCGGAGGCCTGGGGCATTCCCTTCCACCACATCCCCGTGCGCCCCGGCGGCAAGGATGCGGCCGAACGGGCCCAACTGCAACTGCTGGCCGGCCAGACCGACCTCATCGTCCTCGCCCGATACATGCAGATCCTCTCGCCGGATTTCGTCTCGCAGTATCGGGGAAGGATCATCAACATTCATCACTCCTTTCTGCCCGCCTTCGTCGGTCCCCAGCCCTACCACCAGGCCTTCGCGCGCGGCGTCAAGATCATCGGCGCCACCGCCCACTACGTGACGGCGGAGCTGGACGGCGGTCCGATCATTGAGCAGGACGTCCAGCGCGTCACCCACCGCGACAACCCCGAGGACATGCTGCGCGGTGGGCGCCAGATCGAGCGCGCGGTTCTGGCCCGGGCGGTACGGTGGCACCTGGAAGACCGCATCCTGTTGCACGGCACCCGCACCGTCGTCTTCGACTGACGGTCCGCGGCGCGCGCCCCCGACTCAACGCCGGGGCGCTCCGTGCCGATACCGAAGGTGGCGCCCCGCGCGGGCCGCCGGAAGGGAAGGCACCGCGGCATGGAGGCGCCGGCTCCCCGCACACCCAGCCGCAGCGGCTGGATGGCCCCGGCCGACGCGATACCGATCGCCCTGTTGCAGGCGGACGCGTCCGGGTGCATCCAGGACGCCAACGACGCGGCGGCATTGCTGCTCGCTCAGCCATCGGACGCCCTGCGGGGGCACGCGCTGACGGAGGTGGTCCCGGGGGGGCCGCTGCGCCAGGAGCCCGAGACGCGGTTTGCCATCCGCGGGGACGGCACGCCCCGCGCGGTGCGGGCCTGCGCCCTGCGCCAGCATGACGACAGCCTGGTTGTCGCCCTGGTCCCGGATGACGCGCGTCAGGCCGCGGAGCGGACCCTGGGGCGGATGGGCACTGAGT